>NZ_LT965928.1:1741253-2041253 GCF_900239935.1 Pseudoalteromonas carrageenovora IAM 12662 | reverse complement strand
ATACGATACGACCTTTCGATAAATCGTAAGGAGTCATTTCTACCGTTACTTTATCGCCGGTTAAAATACGGATATAGTTTTTGCGCATTTTACCTGAAATATGAGCCACAACTACGTGACCATTTTCTAGCTCAACTCGGAACATTGTATTTGGTAAAGTATCAAGGACTGTCCCTTGCATTTCGATTACGTCTTCTTTCGCCATGTTTAGCGTAACACCTCTTTAATAGTTAAACGCTGCAGATTTTGCCCAAAATACGCCAATAAGTAAAGGCGCAGGGGGCATTTTTGCAAATTAAATAGCCAACCACTCATCATTAACCTGTTTTTGTGCGGGCAAAAACTGAGTTTTGTACTTCATTTTGTCGCATTCGTCTATTTGGTAGCCCAAATACACAAATTCCTTATTTTGTTCTTTAGCAAATTTAAGCTGCTGTAAAATCATTACCGAGCCTAAGCTATAGTGCTCAAAGTCGGGGTCAAAAAACGTATAAATAGCCGATATAGCGTTGTTCATACAATCAGTTACCGCAACCGCCACTAACGTATCTTGATGCCATAACTCTATAAATGTTATCTCTAGCCAGCTGCATAATAAAAAGCTCTGGAACTGCGTTTTATCAGGAGGGTACATAGAGCCATCGCTATGGCGTAAGCTTATATATTTACTGTAGAGCGGATAGTATTGCTCACGCTCAACACTTGAATATTTAACCTCAAATGCTGATTTTGCTTTGTTTTGTTTACGTTTTTGCGATTTTGATGGAATAAATTGTTGCGCTAATACACGTACTGAGTTGCACTCGCTACAAATAGGGCAGTGCGGGCGATAAATTTGGTTACCGCTGCGACGAAAGCCTAACGCTAATAGTTGTTCAAATTTATCAGTTGTATAACAGCTTGGATCTAAAATCACCAAAAGCTGTTCTTGTCGATCGGGTAGATAGCTACAAGCAAACTCTTGGCTTAAGCCAACGCGTGCCGGAAGATGTTCATTCATAAATTGCGTTTAGCTCCTGCGGTTCCCACATTGTTTGGTCAACACAATAACTGTGTGCTTTTTTGAGTCTAGTCAAAAATTCTGAGCGGGGGATTACTTTTGCACCTAAAGAAGTTAAATAAGGGTTTTCTAGTTGGCAATCTATAAAATGTGCATTATTACGTTTTAGCCAATTAACCAACGCCCACATTGCAAGCTTCGAGCAGTTGGTTTGATGATGAAACATCGATTCGCCACAAAATACACCATTTTGCATAATGCCATAAAGGCCACCTGCTAGTTCACCATCACGCCAAACTTCAACACTGTGTGCAATACCAACCTCGTGTGCATCTTTGTAAGCGTCAATCATATCTTGAGTGATCCAAGTGCCCTCGGTATCAATGCGTTGCTCACAGCACGCTTCAATCACTTCAGCAAATGCATTATTAAGCGTGACTTTTACGGGGTGCTTTTTTAAATGCTTTCGCAGACTCTTACTTATATGAAACTCATTAAGCTCTACAATGCCACGCTCGCTTGGCGACCACCACATAATGGGCTCGTCTTCACTAAACCACGGAAAAATACCATTTTTGTAAGCATTACTTAAACGAGCAACTGATAAATCACCGCCTATTGCCAGTAACCCATCAGGAGAGGTGAGTGCATATTCAGGGTGTGGAAATGCTATATCGTTTTCACTTAATTGGTATAGCTGGTTTCTCATACATTGCTTAATTTATTAATTATCTTAAAAGTGTAACTATATTTTAGGCATAAAAAAAGGCTGAATTATCAGCCCTTTCTAAATTATTTAGCGTGATTACAGATTATCTAGGAAACGTTCTGCATCAAGGGCTGCCATACAACCTGTACCCGCTGATGTGATTGCTTGACGATAAATATGATCAGATACATCACCTGCAGCAAAAACGCCAGCTACGCTTGTTTGAGTGGCGTTACCGTTAAGGCCTGACTCAACAACTAAATAGCCGTCTTTCATTTCTAGTTGGCCTTCAAACATATCTGTATTTGGTTTATGGCCAATAGCAATAAATACACCCGCTAAATCAAGCTCTTCAGTAGCATCAGAGTTTGCGTCTTTAATACGCACACCAGTTACGCCCATTTGATCGCCAAGTACTTCATCTAAAGTACGATTGTAGTGTAGTACTACATTACCATTTTGTGCTTTTTCAGCTAAACGATCAGCAAGAATTTTTTCACTGCGGAAACTATCACGACGGTGAATAACATGTACTTCATCAGCAATGTTAGATAAGTAAAGCGCTTCTTCAACCGCTGTATTACCACCGCCTACTACAGCAACTTTTTGACCTTTATAGAAGAAGCCATCACACGTAGCACAAGCTGAAACACCACGACCTTGAAAATTAGTTTCAGACTCTAAACCTAAGTACTTAGCAGATGCGCCTGTTGCAATAATTAATGCGTCACATGTGTAAGTGCCTTGATCGCCAGTTAATGTGAAAGGGCGTTTAGATACATCAACTTTATTAATGTGATCAAAAACAATTTCAGTTTCAAAGCGTTCAGCGTGCTCTTTCATACGGTCCATTAACGCAGGACCTGTTAAGCCGTGTGCATCGCCAGGCCAGTTTTCAACTTCGGTAGTCGTTGTTAATTGACCACCTTGTTGAATACCTGTAATTAAAACAGGGTTTAAATTTGCACGGGCTGCGTATACTGCGGCTGTGTAACCAGCGGGGCCTGAGCCTAAAATAAGTAACTTACAATGTTTTGCTTCAGTCATGATCTTTTCCTAAACGTTTAATTCTGAACTTAATGGCTTCGATTCTAAGAAAAACAAGGCACAAGTAAACAAATTCCGTGATTATTTTTTTCAGCAAATCGAAAAGCTGTGCAGTATTGTGTACTAGTACTATGTGCTTTTACAGTTAATACGTTAAAGTAGCTCAATAAATAGACTAACAGGCAACAAAACAACGTTAATTCATGACCACCTTGAATTTTTTTGTTATGTTTTACCTAATTTTATTTGTCACTGATAGATTATGTGACCTAAGCGAATAGGCAACTATGTTATTTTGGCAGGAAAAACCCGCATTTGGGTTGACTTCAAAAGACGTTAACGTCTTAACCAATGCGCAAGATTACCGCACGCAATTACTACGTTTAATTGCTAACGCAAAAAAGCGAATTTACATTACAGCGTTGTATTTACAAGACGACGAAGCAGGGCGCGAAATTTTAGAAGCGCTTCATCGCGTGTCATTAGCAAACCCTGCACTTGAAGTAAAAGTGCTGGTGGATTTTCATCGCGCGCAACGCGGCCTTATCGGCGCCGAAAAATCAGACGGTAACGCAAGTTTATATTGTGACTTTTTAGAAAAATTTAAATCTAACGTTCAGGTTTACGGTGTACCCGTAAAAGCTAAAGAGCTCTTTGGCGTATTACACTTAAAAGGTTTTGTAATTGACGATACCTTACTTTACAGCGGTGCAAGCTTAAATAATGTGTATTTGCAATATAACGAGCGCTACAGGCTCGACCGCTACTTTTTAGTGACGCAAAACGAGCTGTGTGATTCTGTAGTCGACTTTATAGAGTCTCAACTGCTTAGCTCTATTGCTGTTCCAAGAATTGATTCTCGTCCACTTAAGCGTTTAATCGACTTTAAGCTTGAACAAAAGCAATTAATGCGCGATCTAAAATCAGCAAGTTATAAATCGGCCGAGCAAAAAAATACACAGCCGTTAGGTGTACGTTTGTTTTTAGGGCTAGGGCGACGTAATAATGAGCTAAACCGTATTATAAAAGCTTTGTTTGATACTACAGAACAAGAGCTTGTTCTTTATACTCCGTATTTTAACTTTCCGGCACCGCTAATGCGCTCTCTGCGCCGGTTATTAAAACAAGGTAAGCAAGTTACTATTGTTGTAGGCGATAAAACAGCAAATGACTTTTATTTACCGCCAAGTGAGCCATTTAGTAAAATTGGTGCACTGCCGTATTTATACGAAACTATTTTGCACAAATTTGTAAAATCGCAAAAACGTCATATTGATAACGGTAATTTAAATGTGTACTTGTGGAAAGATGAAAGCAACTCTTTTCATTTAAAGGGCATTTGCTCTGACCGCACTAAGCATTTATTAAGCGGGCATAACTTAAACCCACGTGCGTGGGGGCTGGATATAGAAAACGGTATTTTAATTGATGATGCTGAGCAAACAATCATGCCAGCAATAGAAACCGAAAAGCAGGAAATAATAAAACATTGCCGCCGTTTAACTGGGCCCGATGACTTAGAGACAATGGACGATTACCCGCAACCGGTTAAAAAATTACTCGGCCAGGCTAAACGTGTAAAAGTAGATTTTATAATTAAGCGTTTTATATAAATTAACCCATAAAATTTAGACAAAAAAAAAGCAGCTAATTAGCTGCTTTTTTATTGCTTGTAGTTAGGAAATTATTTTATTCAATAACACCTAACTATAAAACACATACTTATGCGTTTTCTACTGCAGTGCGTGGGTCAACATATTCCATGTTGAACGCTTCTGCCACTTCTTTGTATGTAACTTGGCCTTTAATTACGTTTAAGCCTTTTAAGAAGTGAGCGTCATCAAGTAGTGCCTTTTTGTAACCTTTGTTTGCAAGGTTAATAATGAAAGGCAATGTTGCATTGTTAAGTGCAAAAGTAGATGTACGTGGAACAGCGCCAGGCATGTTAGCAACACAGTAGTGAACAACTTCATCAACGATGAAAGTAGGATCAGCATGTGTAGTTGCTTTAGAAGTAGCAATACAGCCACCTTGGTCAATGGCAACATCAACAATTGCAGAGCCAGGCTTCATTGCTTTGATGTGATCAGCTGTTACTAGCTTAGGTGCCGCTGCACCAGGAATTAGTACGCCACCAATTACTAGGTCTGCTTCTAGTACATGTTTTTCAAGAGCGTCAGCAGTAGAGTAAATAGCTTTTACTTTATTACCAAATTGCGCGTCTAATGCACGAAGTACATCAATGTTACGATCAAGAACAACAACGTCTGCGCCCATGCCAACAGCCATTTGCGCTGCGCTGCGACCAACCATGCCGCCGCCAATTACAACAACCTTAGCAGCTTCGACACCTGGTACGCCACCAAGTAGCATGCCACGACCGTGGTTAGATTTTTCAAGTGCTTGTGCACCAGCTTGAATAGACATACGACCAGCAACTTCACTCATAGGTGCAAGAAGCGGTAAACCGCCACGCGCATCTGTTACTGTTTCGTATGCGATACAAATCGCTTTGCTTTTAACAAGGTCTTCAGTTTGTGGAAGATCTGGTGCAAGGTGAAGATAAGTAAATAAAATTTGGTCTTCACGTAGCATTGCACGCTCAACAGCTTGTGGCTCTTTTACTTTTACGATCATATCTGCTTTAGCAAAAACATCAGCAGCAGTTGCTAAAATTTCAGCGCCAGCTTGAGTGTAGTCTTCGTTTGTAAAACCAATGCCCATACCTGCATCTGTTTCAACAATCACTTGGTGGCCGTGATTTACTAATTCACGAACACTCGCAGGAACCATACCTACACGGTATTCATGGTTTTTAATTTCTTTAGGTACACCAATAATCATAAAATTTGCCTTATTAAGAACGGATTTATATTTTCCACTATTATATTCATGATGAGGCAGTGTGTCTCACCTTTTTTAAATGTCAGACTAGTGTTATTATCTAAATAATAAGAATAAACAGAATAAAAAACTAGTTGGGTGTATGCATCAGTTATTAGATAGAATTGACCGTAAAATTTTAATGGAATTACAACACGATGGGCGACTTTCTAATGTAGAACTGGCCCGACGAGTTGGCCTGAGCGCTACGCCCTGTCTAGAACGAGTAAAAAAGCTAGAACGAGAAGGCTATATATTAGGTTACAAAGCTGTGGTCGATCCTGCCAAGCTTGGGCAGGGGTTATCTGTTTATGTAGAAGTGACAATTACTAAAACATCTCCTGATGTATTTGACGAATTTAGTGCAGCCGTTAAAAAGCACGAAGAAATAATAGAATGCCATTTAGTGTCGGGTAATTTCGATTTTTTATTAAAAACGCGAGTTAACGATATGTCGGAATACCGAGGTGTTTTAGGCGATATACTTTTGAAACTTCCTAACGTAAGCGAAAGCCGAACTTATGTAGTAATGGAAGAGGTAAAAGGTGAGCAAGGTGTAATTATTCGCCCTTATATTGCTTAAGAGCTTTACTTGCGCGTTGGTATATTTATTTTTACGCTTAAATAATAAAAACTTGTTCATAATCAGGCCATACAAACTAAGATAAAGTGCATCAAATTGCATTTCCTGCTAAGGTATTTGACTGCTAAGCAAGTGCAAATAGAATAATAAAGAGGGATAGGAAGCTATGCGCCTAAACGGTGTGCAAAGACTATTAGAAACAGGGCTGATAATCAGTACCTTTGCGGCAATTTTCATTTTATGTGCCTTGATCAGCTTTGATCCAGCAGATGCTGCTTGGTCACAAACAAGCTTTAGCGAAGTAAGTAATATTACAGGCGCTGCTGGTGCGTGGATTGCTGATATATTATTACTTACCTTTGGTTGGCTCGCGTACTTTGTACCTGCGGCAATTCAGTTGGTTGGCTATTTATTGTTTAAGCAACCTCACCGAATTTTACAGCTTGATTACACAACGCTTGCACTTCGTGTTATTGGCTTTTCGTTATTTATAACGTCAGCTACCGCAATTAGCAGTATTAATTTTGACGATATTTATAACTTTTCGTCTGGTGGGGTAGTGGGCGATGTTATTGCATCAGCAATGATGCCTGCGTTTAATTTTACCGGTACCACTATTTTATTATTGTGCTTCTTTTTTGCCGGCTTAACCCTATTAACAGGTGTGTCATGGGTTGAGTTTGTAGACTGGTTGGGCGATTTAGTTGTTAGGTTTTATCGTTATGCTAAAGACTATGCACAAGGTTGGATGCATCGAGAACGTATTGCGGGTAGTGCAGTACAAGCTGATGCTCAGTTTAACGATGAAAGTTTTGATGAAATCGCGTTTGATACAAACAATGAGCTAAACGATTCCCCCGAATTTGAACAAGCACCGACTAACAATAAAAAACAAGACAAACAAAAAGCCATTACTAAAGAGCAACCAACGTTTAGTGAACCACAAATTAGTGATGACTACAGCCCATTT
Source organism: Pseudoalteromonas carrageenovora IAM 12662 (assembly GCF_900239935.1). NCBI lineage: Bacteria > Pseudomonadati > Pseudomonadota > Gammaproteobacteria > Alteromonadales > Pseudoalteromonadaceae > Pseudoalteromonas > Pseudoalteromonas carrageenovora. Next base: position 2,034,061 of record NZ_LT965928.1, on the reverse strand, counting down.
GATGAGCTTGACGATATACTCGATCAAGAAATTGGCTTTAGTGCCATAGATGACGAGCCAATGGATACAGAGGCTGCACTTAACGCGCTTGATCAAAGCCAAGTCGTTGAGAGTGAAAAACCAGTTACTACGGTTGTATCGCCAGCTAGACCCATGCCTAAGCCAAAACCTGCGTATCAGCCACCGCCAACAGCAAAAGAAAAATTTGAAGAGTTACTTGATAAAGAGCCACCGCCGGGGCCTTTACCTTCACTCGATTTACTCGATAGACCAGACAAAGCTAAAAACCCAATTTCGCAAGAAGAGCTCGATAGTGTATCGCGTCTTGTTGAAACAAAACTACTCGACTTTAACGTGCAAGCCACTGTAGTAGGGGTTTACCCAGGGCCCGTAGTAACGCGTTTTGAGCTTGATTTAGCACCAGGTATAAAAGTGTCTAAAATTACTGGCTTATCTAAAGATTTAGCCCGTTCGCTTTCAGCTATTAGCGTACGCGTAGTTGAAGTTATACCGGGTAAAACATATATCGGTATTGAGCTGCCTAATAAACACCGCGAAATAGTCCGTTTGTCAGAAGTAATAAACGCGCCTAAATTTGAGCAAAACCCATCGCCATTGACCATGGTGTTAGGTAAAGATATTGCAGGGCAACCTGTGTGTGCTGATTTAGGTAAAATGCCACACTTACTCGTTGCTGGTACAACTGGTTCGGGTAAATCAGTGGGCGTTAATGTCATGATAGTAAGCTTGCTGTATAAATCGGGCCCTGACGATGTACGTATGATCATGATTGATCCTAAAATGCTAGAGCTTTCAGTTTACGAAGGTATACCGCATTTATTGTGTGAAGTAGTTACCGATATGAAAGAAGCGGCTAATGCGCTGCGTTGGTGTGTAGGTGAAATGGAGCGCCGCTATAAGTTAATGTCGGCGCTAGGTGTGCGTAACCTAAAAGGTTATAACCAAAAAGTACTTGAGGCCAAAGAGGCGGGTTACCCAATTCTTGACCCATTATTTAAAGACACCGACGGCATGAAAGAAGGTCCCGATGAGCTAGATAAACTACCAAGTATAGTGGTAGTTATTGACGAATTTGCCGACATGATGATGATTGTAGGTAAAAAAGTTGAAGAGCTAATAGCCCGTATTGCGCAAAAAGCACGTGCAGCAGGCATACACTTAGTACTTGCAACACAGCGCCCATCGGTAGATGTAATTACTGGCTTAATTAAAGCCAATATACCTACACGAATGGCGTTTCAGGTATCAAGTAAAATAGACTCGCGTACCATACTTGACCAGCAAGGCGCCGAAAACCTATTAGGCATGGGTGACATGCTTTATTTACCGCCAGGCACAAGTGTACCAGAGCGTGTGCATGGCGCGTTTGTAGACGACCATGAAGTGCACGCCGTTGTAAATGATTGGAAAGCACGTGGTAAACCAAACTACGTAGATGAAATTTTAAATGGTGATGCAACAGAAGATATTTTATTACCCGGTGAAGCCAGCGAAAACGCCGACGAAGAGTCAGACCCTTTATACGACGAAGCAGTCGCATTTGTAATAGAAACCGGTAAAGTATCGGTATCGTCAGTACAGCGTAAATTGCGTGTTGGCTATAACCGCGCAGCACGACTAGTAGAACAAATGGAAACATCAGGTATCGTAAGTTCACCAGGTCATAATGGTGCTCGCGATGTATTAGTACCTAATGGAGCAAATTGATGAAAAAATTAAACAGTTTATTATTAGTGCTTGGCAGCTTAGTTGCCACGCCTAGCTTTGCTGATGACAGCCAAGCACTGCAAGACAAACTCGCCACACTTAGAAGCTTTAAAGCGCAGTTTTCACAAAACGTAACCGATTCGCAAGGCCAAGCTGTTATGCAAGGCGAGGGCACAATTGCCCTTAAACAACCTATGATGATCCGCTGGCAACAAACAAACCCAGACGATACTTTATTTGTATCAAATGGCGATAAAACCTATTACTTCGACAGCTTTGCTGAGCAAGTAACCATAATGGATACCCACAGCCTGATAGACTCAACACCGTTTGTATTGCTTACTTCAAAAGATCCCGCTCAATGGGAAAAGTACAGCGTACAAGCTACTAGCTCTGGCTTTAGTGTTACGCCAAATAAAGGCGTAGAGAGCCAAGTCGAGCAGCTTGATATTACCTTTGCAGGTAACGAGCAAGGCCTTGCTAAATTAATCGTGACGGATAACTCTGGTCAGCTTTCATCATTTAGTTTTAGTGATGCACAAGTAAATACCGAGCTTGATACAAGTACCTTTGAATTTACCCCGCCAGAGGGTGTTGAAATAGACGATCAGAGTAACGGTGAATAGTTTAGGCTTTAACTTTGGGCCCGATGTACGCCCGCTTGCTGCGCGAATGCGCCCAACAACGCTTGACGAATATATAGGTCAGCAACATTTATTAAGTGACGATAAACCCCTGCATCAAGCCATTGTTGCTGGGCGTTGCCACAGCTTAATTTTGTGGGGCCCGCCAGGGGTGGGTAAAACAACCCTTGCGCAAATTATTGCAAATCATGCCGATGCCGAGCTTATTCAAATGTCGGCTGTTACCGCAGGCGTAAAAGATATTCGCGACAGCGTAACGCAAGCCCAAGATAACTTGCAAAGCCGTGGGCAACGCACTTTAATGTTTGTGGATGAAGTACACCGATTTAACAAATCGCAGCAAGATGCATTTTTACCTCACATAGAAGATGGCACCTTTATATTTGTAGGCGCAACAACCGAGAACCCCTCGTTTGCACTTAATAACGCTATTTTATCGCGCGCACGCGTTTATGTTTTAAAGTCATTACAAGAGAGCGACTTATACACAGTTATAGAGCGCGCACTTTTGCAAGATGAGCAACTAAACCAAAAAAATATAGTTATTGCTAATAACGCCAAACAGGCACTGTGCCAAGCAAGCGGTGGTGATGCACGAAAAGTGTTAAACCTGCTTGAACAAGCGGTTGATTTAACCACCGAGCAAAATGGCACATACAACGTAGACGAGCACGTATTAAGCCAAGTACTTCCCACCCATTTAGCTAAATACGATAAAGGCGGCGATGAATTTTACGATTTAATATCGGCTTTTCATAAGTCAGTACGAGGCAGCTCACCCGATGGTGCGCTTTATTGGTATTGCCGTATTTTAGCCGGCGGTGGCGACCCACTTTATGTAGCAAGGCGCTTACTTGCCATTGCCACAGAAGACATAGGTAATGCCGATCCGCGTGCGATGGAAGTGGCCTTAAACGCATGGGATATTTTTCAGCGTGTAGGCCCAAGCGAGGGCGAACGCGCCATTGCACAGGCCACTTTATATTTAGCCAGCGCACCCAAAAGTAATGCGGTTTATATGGCATTTAACCAAGCAAAGGCTGATGCCAAAAACGAGCCAAGTTACCCCGTGCCAGAGCATTTACGCAATGCACCAACCAACTTAATGAAAGACTTAGGTTATGGCGCCGAGTACCGCTATGCGCATAACGAAGAAGGCGCATTTGCTGCAGGTGAAAAGTACTTACCGCCAGAAATGGACACTAAGGAATATTACTTACCGAGCGATCGCGGCCTTGAGCAAAAAATTAAACAAAAACTCGATTACCTAAAAGAGCGCGATGCGCAAAGCTCACTTAAACGGTACGAAAATGATTAAACTTTATGTGATGATTGCCCTTGGCGGCGCCTCAGGAGCCTGTTTACGGTTTTTTATTAGCGAAACCATGCTAAAACTCCTCGGTAGGGGATTCCCTTTTGGCACGTTGACGGTTAATATTCTGGGTTCATTGTTAATGGGCATTTTGTACGGTTTGATAGATAAAGAAATTATCACCGCAAGCCCCGCTAAAACCCTTATTGGTATTGGCTTTTTAGGTGCGTTAACCACCTTTTCAACATTCTCAATGGACTCGTTGTTGTTGTTACAACAAGGTCACTTTATTAAAATGGCCCTCAATATCATCTTAAATGTGATGATCTGTATTTTTATGGCTTGGCTGGGCCTTCAGCTGGTAATGCAAAAAGGTTAAAAAACTAACATGTTAGATTCTAAATATTTACGACAAGACGTTGAGCAAACTGCAGCACGCTTAGCGGCTCGTGGCTACGAGCTTGATGTTGCAAAAGTGACAGAACTTGAAGAGCAACGCAAAACATTACAAGTAAAAACGCAAGAGCTTCAAAGTCAACGTAACGCCAGTGCTAAAGCCATTGGCCAAGCAAAAGCAAAAGGCGAAGACGCACAACCACTACTAGACGCAGTGGCAAATTTAGGCAGCGAATTAGACGCCACTAAAAAAGCGCAAGACGAAGTATTAAACGCCATTAACGACATTGCATTAGCAATTCCAAACTTGCCAGACGAATCAGTACCAGAAGGCGCTGATGAAGACGACAACGTTGAAATACTTACCTGGGGCACGCCTAAAAAGTACGACTTTGAAGTAAAAGATCACGTAGATGTAGGGCAAGACCTAAACGGCCTAGATTTTGAAATGGGCGTTAAAATTAGTGGCGCACGCTTTACAGTAATGCGCGGCCAAGTAGCACGTATGCACCGTGCATTAACGCAATACATGCTAGACACCCACACAGACACAAACGGTTATACAGAAATGTATGTACCGTACTTAGTAAACAGCGCAAGCCTTTACGGCACAAGCCAATTGCCTAAGTTTGCAGGCGACTTATTCCACACATTAGGCCTAGTAAACGACGACGGTGAACAACAAGCTGGCTTTAGCTTAATCCCTACAGCAGAAGTACCGCTTACAAACAGCGCACGTGACGAAATTTACGAAGAAAGTGATTTACCAATTCGCTTAACTGCACACACGCCATGTTTTAGAAGTGAAGCAGGCAGCTACGGGCGCGATACACGTGGTTTAATTCGCCAGCACCAGTTTGATAAAGTTGAACTAGTACAACTAGTAAAACCAGAAGATTCTATGCAAGCACTTGAAGAGCTAACAGGCCACGCAGAGCAAATACTACAAGCACTAGAACTTCCGTACCGCAAAGTAATTTTATGTATGGGCGACATGGGCTTTGGCNCAGCTAAAACATACGACTTAGAAGTATGGTTACCGGCGCAAGATACCTACCGCGAAATTTCGTCTTGTTCAAATATGCACGATTTCCAAGCACGCCGTATGCAAGCACGTTTTCGCCGTGAAGGTGCTAAAAAACCAGAGTTACTACATACACTAAACGGTTCAGGTTTAGCGGTTGGTCGTACACTAGTTGCCATACTAGAAAACTACCAACAAGCGGACGGCTCAGTTGTAGTACCAGAAGTATTACGCCCATACATGGGTGGACTTGAAGTGATTGGTAAAACTTAAAAACGAGCTGCCAGTTTTAAGCTTTAAGTAGAAAAGCCGCTGTTTTAAATAAACAGCGGCTTTTTTGTTTTAAATGTCTTGTAAAAATATAACCTATGTTTGACTTTCAAATATTTTAGGTATTATAGTGTTTCTATAATAGGGGAAAGGAATTGTAAACTTAACCAAAGTTTTCAATCATATAGATTGTCATGGAGTACATAAATGGAAGCCGCAGTTGCTAAAGATAAGAATAACAACCTTACGTTAAAAATCTTCGAAGAATACTTACATAAAGATATCGATAAACCGACAGTTAATTTTAGGATGAGGACTGTTGGTCCCTCGAGACAAGGACCAATAAGAAAAATAAAAGTCCATAACGGTGCCCATGGAGCCACTTGGGCAAAAAGTATTATTAATAGTAGTTTAAGAACTATTAGTATAAATGTTTTCCTCAATTTCAAAAAAAATAATTTAAGGGACGGTGACTATAAAAAGTTAAAAGGACTTGCTGTAGATGGAATCAAGAAATATTGGTCAAATAGTATTACAGTTGCAGGTGTTCGGTTTAACGTAATAGTAAACCCATTGCATAAAAACAGCGCAGATGCGATTCCTGTAGATCTAGAAATTGAAGAGACCCCAGATTATGGCCGTTCATCAAACCCTTCAATTTTAGGCATAGATGCAAGTTTTAAATACCAAAAAGGATCTAGAAAAGCTGGTATACCCGAAGAAATGATTAATGAAGAATTTAAATTGGTTTCTGCTCATGAATTCGGACATTCAATTTTAATGTATGTTGGAGGGATTAGTTTATCTTGGGGCCATAAAGGTAGCAGTAATACCCTTTTACAGAGTGTTAAATCATCTACTCCAGGCTATCCGAAAAAAGGTAAAATTGATTTAATGAGATACTATAATGAAACTAAAAATAATGCTGATATGAAACAACGTATCACAAACAGTATTGCTTTTGAAATTGATATTAAAAGGTTAATCTGGAGTTCTGAAATTGTATGGAAAAAATAAAAAACTCAGCGCTAGTGTTTTTATCAATATTTGTTCTTACTGCATGTTCAAGTACTTACTGGGCAAGTGTTAAAAATTCGACTGATGAACACTTATTATTAAAAGCGGTTTTTAAAAGCGAGTACGGAACTCAAGTGATGGAAATGCCTTTAAAATCAGGTGAAGTAAATGTATGGCAATATCAGCAGTCATCTACCGAAGCAAAAACAATGGATAAAAATTTAACTTCATTGGAAATAATTAGTAAAAGTGGCTGCCATATAGTTTTTACTAAAGAAGAGATTAGAAAAAAGGTAGAAGATACAATCCGGCAAATTGAGATACTTTCAAATGATTTAAATAGAGCATGCGTGGATTAAGAGGTTTACTACAGCACTTGCTCTTCATTATTACTACAGACCTATAATCATTTTTTATAGAGAAAACGGGTGTTGTTATGGCCGATACAATGACAGACAAAATTTTAAATCAGGTTGCTTCTACTAAGTAAAATACTTAGTAGACACTATAAATGAAACTAGAAGCAATTAATTAACATCCTTAAATTTCTAACGCAAAACATACTAGGCACCCACACAGACACAAACGGTTATACAGAAATGTATGTACCGTACTTAGTAAACAGCGCAAGCCTTTACGGCACAAGCCAATTGCCTAAGTTTGCAGGCGACTTGTTCCACACATTAGGCCTAGTAAACGACGACGGTGAACAACAAGCTGGCTTTAGCTTAATCCCTACAGCAGAAGTACCGCTTACAAACAGCGCACGTGACGAAATTTACGAAGAAAGTGATTTACCAATTCGCTTAACTGCACACACGCCATGTTTTAGAAGTGAAGCAGGCAGCTACGGGCGCGATACACGTGGTTTAATTCGCCAGCACCAGTTTGATAAAGTTGAACTAGTACAACTAGTAAAACCAGAAGATTCTATGCAAGCACTTGAAGAGCTAACAGGCCACGCAGAGCAAATACTACAAGCACTAGAACTTCCGTACCGCAAAGTAATTTTATGTATGGGCGACATGGGCTTTGGCGCAGCTAAAACATACGACTTAGAAGTATGGTTACCGGCGCAAGATACCTACCGCGAAATTTCGTCTTATTCAAATATGGTCGATTTCCAAGCACGCCGTATGCAAGCTCGTTTTCGCCGTGAAGGTGCTAAAAAGCCAGAGTTATTACATACACTAAATGGCTCAGGTTTAGCCGTTGGCCATACACTCGTAGCCATACTAGAAAACTAACAACAAGCCGATGGTTCAGTAATAGTACCTGAAGTATTACGCCCATATATGGGTGGACTTGAAGTAATTGGTAAAACTTAAAAACGAGCTATTAGTTTTTAGCTTTAAGTAGAAAAGCCGCTGTTCTAAACGAACAGCGGCTTTTTTGTTGTAAGAAGAAGGTGAAAGGTTCGAGGTTAAAGGTCAAACAAAAAAGTCTAAGTTTTGTTATTTATTAATGTATACTCTTATGTCCAATATTACTGACCTCTACCACTTTCGTATTTTTCTACATCCAGCAAATTTATATGAGAGCTAACTAATTGTTTACAAGCGCTTATTAGCTGGTTAAATTAGATGCTTCGTAATATTTGGACATTTGTCGGTTTGTAAAGCGACAAATGTCGGATACAAAGTTGTTATGCCCTTGGATATCTATGCTCTTCGAACCATTAAATGAATCTCACGTAAGTAAATTGCTGGCGTTCGAGTTAGAAAACCGAAAGCACTTTGAATCTTTTATCGAACCAAGGAGTGAAAGCTTTTACTCTCTTTCTGGTGTTCAAAAACACATAGTAGATCTTCAGAACCTTTCGGGAGAATCATTCGTTCTTCTCGCAAATGGCGTTGTCCTTGCCCGGGCCAACATTAAGAGCATTCAGTCCAAAGGAAACGCAGAAATCGGTTATCGCGTTGGAAAACGCGCAACAGGCAAAGGTATTGGTACTGCATGCGTCAAACATCTTGTCAGCGTTGCCAAAGAACTCGGCCTAAATTGTCTTTCCGCTTTTGTAATCAACAACAATCCAGCTTCAGAAAAAGTTTTGTTAAACAATGGTTTTCATTTAGATTTATGTATACCAAATGGTTTTAAGCATCAGGGAAAATCATTTCATGGTTTTAAATATCTACGCGCAGTGGCATAACAACTCAATTAACTCACTCACTGCGTTCGCTGGGACGCCTACACGCAGGGCGGCTTCGCCATTATACCCTACGTGCCTGCGCCCGTTATTGAAAAGTTATACACCACGGAGAATTAAGCGGTTGTTTCGATATATTTTAGCTCTGATTTTTTCAATTTCATTTTCTGCTCTTGGACAAACCAAACAAATTCAGGTGGACGATGTTTCAATTGAATATTTGGACTTTGGGAAGGGAAAGTACACTTTTGTTTTTGAGTCGGGTGTTGGCATGGGCGTCAACTATTGGGACTCTTTTTTACCATTTGCTGATAGACTAAATTCTAGAGTAATCATTTACTCACGCGCTGGAAATGGCTCATCTAGTGATTCATCTAAAGTCAGTTTAGAACGCTCTTTATTGCGCTTAGAAAAACTTCTGTTTCAGCTAAATGCACAAGATAATTTAATACTTGTTGGTCACTCATTTGGTGGTTTTCATGCAAGAAACTTTGCTCACAATTTTGTGGATAGAGTTTCCGGTTTGGTCTTACTAGATCCTAGTCATGAGCTTTTTCAAAAAGAGCTCGAAGCAATTGACCCAGAAAAGGCCAAAAATGACAATGCCAGACTTAATTCGATATTAAAAAATCAACCTGAATGGCAAATTCTACAGGATATCTACACTAATAACGTACTTTTCCCTTCACAACCTACTCATAACGTTCCAACCGTAATAGTCACCTCGTCTCAAATAGGGGAATCGGATTGGTGGATTGGACACAGTGAGAAAGGAAAAATTGCTTGGAGAGCACTACACCAAGAACTTATTTCAAATAACTCAATATCAACTCATATTGTCACAGACAAAGTAGGTCATAATTTGCCAATTCAAGACCCCGAATTCACTTTTAAAGCAATTAAGTCTGTCTTGGAATTGGTGGAAGGTGTGGACTTCCCATAGTTTGCTAGACACCTAATGAGTTACATTGTAACTTCTAATAAGAGGTGTTTTATGAGCAAAGGCAAGCGTTATACCCAAGAGTTTAAAGAAGCGGCTGTTAAACAAATGACTGAGCGTGGATATTCAGTTGCTGAAGTCGCTGAACGATTAGATATTTGTACCAAAACGTTATATCACTGGCGAAGCCAATTATCAGATAAACCTAAATCCGTTCAATCATCCGATGAAAAACTGAAGATCGCCAAATTAGAGGCTGAGTTAAAACGTGTCACGGAGGAACGAGACATTTTAAAAAAGGCCGCAAGGTACTTTGCCAGCAACCCCGAGTAAAGTACGGCTTCATTCGTGATCACCAAAATGAATTTTCTATCACTACGATGTGCCGCCTTTTTAAGCTGCACCGAAGTGGTTTTTATGCATGGTTAAAAAAGCCCATAAGCAATCGAACGCTTGAAGATAATCGCTTGTTGAAGCTCATTAAAGCGTTTTATGTAGCCAGTGGCGGTACGTATGGTAGCCCTTGGATACATGCAGACTTGCGTGAAGCCGGTGAGCAATGTAGCGTAAATCGTGTAGCTAAGATCATGCGACAACATAAGCTTAAAGCACAAATAGGGTATAAGCGTCGCCATATCAAAGGTGGTAAGACATCGCGGATTGCAGATAACTTATTAGCGCGTCAATTTAACCCACCTGCGCCGAATCAATCGTGGGTGAGCGACATAACTTACATAAGAACTTATGAAGGTTTTTTATATGTGGCAACAGTAATGGACTTATTCTCTAGGCGTATTGTGGGTTGGTCGATGGATAAAAATATGGACAAGCACCTTGTTATAAACGCATTGTTGATGGCTGTATATCAACGTCAACCGCAGGCTGAGGTAATGGTGCATAGCGATCAAGGTAGTCAATATGGTAGCGCTGACTATCTCTCGCATTTATGAAAGAACATAATCTTGTGCCTTCGATGAGCCGTGCTGGAAACTGTCATGATAATGCGGTTGCTGAAAGCTTTTTTGCGACAATTAAAAAGCGAATAATTAAGCGTAAGATATACTCGACACGCGAAGATGCGAAAGCTGAGATATTTAATTTTATAGAAATGTTTTACAATCCAAAAAAGCGTCATTCACACACAGGCGGTGTTTCACCTGCTAAGTTTGAAGAAGCGTACTATTCTGAGTTAAAAACTGTCTAGTGAAAGCTGGGAAGTCCAATATTTCATAATGGGTCATTGTTTAATTATGACTCTAAGCTTATTTTATCTCCTGATGGTCAATTTAATGAAAATGTGGAGATATAAAAATGCATTTAGAAGAGTTTTGGTCAGACGTGACCTTAGAAAAAGAAAACGGAGCCTCAATCGAGAATATTAAGGCTTTTGAGGACAAAAATAAGATAAAGTTGCCTGAACTTTATAGGAAACTGTTATTGGTAGCTGATGGTGGTATTTCTCAGTTAGAACTTGAATTAAACGGGAGAAGACATGGATTGCCTTTTTATAACTCTGTAGCGGAATTAGCAGTTGTCTCATTAGATGATAGTGATGATCAAGTTTTAATAAATCGCTTAGTTATAATTGCCGATGAAGGAGTTATGATTCATGGGTTAAACTTTGATATAGAAGTACCTTCAGTTATATATTTAGATGACTCAGGTAAATATTATAAAATCAGCGATTCATTCGAAGGTTATTTAAATATGCTTAGAATGGAAATCCCAGAGATCCCAGAAGAAACTAACAAAGCGATTGCCCAAAATGACTTGGCAGAAATTCAACGCTTAATCGATAAAAATGGAATAGGTTGGAGAGATCGATATGGCTTTAGCTTCTCTGAATTAGCAGGAGCTATGGGGGCATTAGATTCACTTAAATTTCTAATTGATAAAGGTATTAGTTTAAATGGGGTAAAGGAGTTAGCTGTCCAAAATAAGCGTTTGAATATTATTGAGTATCTTGATGAGATTACCAAAAATAAAAATATCTAGGTAACAAAGATAAAAATTATTACTAAATTTACACAGATGATAGCGAGTGAGTATGAAAGTCTCGCATGGCTCTTAAAATAGTGAATAATACACTAGGTGGACATTCCATGGTGCAAATGGATTTAATTAAAAGTAAGTCCACACATCAAGTAATAAAATAATTAAAAGTTAAATCTGTGTCATTTCGTATTATTAAAAATGGATTTTATGTTTACTTTATGAAAAACCAAATATGTCATATCTTGACTTAATATATCAGAAAAATTAACCAAAGCGGCTTATTTTAAGCCGCTAATTCCCTCTCAAGGCACAGAGCCTCATATTGTTTTGGGGATTAATTCGGCATTACCAACATTAGCTTTGCCTCTTTACCATCGGTTAATACCGCAACATTACCTTCAGCTGTTACAAACACATCCCGTAATCTACCTGTCGCCTCTGGGAATACGTGAGACTGCGTAAATTCACCATTGGCCAGATTAACGCTGTACAGCTTTTTATCGACGAGCGTTGTGATTAGTACATGTTGTTGTAATGAAGGAAAAGCGGCATGTTTAGAGCCGTAATACGCCATGCCGGATGGGGCGATTGATGGCGTCCAATCTACGCTAGGCTTTTGCATACCTTTATATTCGGTGAAGGGTGAAATACGCGCTTGCGAGTAATCTTTGCCGTAGGTGATCACAGGCCACCCATAATTAGTGCCAGGGGTTAAATAGTTTAGCTCGTCGCCACCTGCGGGGCCGTGCTCGTGGCTAATAATTTGCTCGGTATCGTAATCATTCACTAAGCCCTGTGGGTTACGGTGACCGAGCGAGTAAACAGCGTGTGCATTGGGGTTATTGTGATTAATAAATGGGTTATCTTTTGGGATAGTGCCATCTAGGTTTATACGTAATAGTTTGCCAAGTTGGCTGGTTATTACTTGCGCTTGCTCTCTAAAGTCAAAGCCATCACCAGTTGAAAACAGTAGAGTGTTGTCGGGTAAAAAGAGGGCGCGGCCAGCGTAGTGTTGTGGAGTATTTTTATCAGTCGCTACTGTGTAAATAATAACAGGTGTTGAAAAGCCGGTGCCATTAAAGGTAGCTTTTGCAATTACTAGGCGATTAGACTCAGCTCTGCCTTGTGCGTAGGTAAATATGACTTCTTTAGTAGTGTTAAAATTAGGCGACAGCACAATATCAAGTAAGCCGCCTTGGCCTGCAACGTATAAGCCCTCAAGGTTTAAATTTACTCTTGATTGCGCATTGTTTTTTACAATAACAACGTGGCCGTCGCGCTCTGTAATTAGCCATGTGTCATTTGGCAGTTTAACCATGCTCCACGGCGAATTTAATTGTGTTGCTAGAGTGTGAGTACTGTACTGCTCTTTAGGTAATGTAGAGGCACTGGCGGTAGACGCAAAAAGCCCTACAAACAAAAATAGTGCTAATTGAGAGAGTCGTTGTTTACATTGCAAGCCTTTGCTACTGTAAGAAAAAAGCTTTATTTTAAGTTGAGATAACCATGCCATTTTTAACACGTATACTCCCTATATTTTTAGTTTCTTGGTTACTTACCTTTACCCTTGCTAGCTTGTTTCATAGCCAATACGTTGTCAATCAATTAGTTAATGTAGGCGTAGTAGTCAGCTTAAGTGACCGCATTAATTTATCATTAGATGATTGGTTAGGTTTATTACCTACCTATGGCGCTATTATTGCCATAGCGCTTGCCATTGCTTTTTTAGTGTCTGCAAAGCTTACTAAAAATATTAAACAATACAATATGGCGTTATTTATTGTAGCGGGTATTACTGCTCTTGCTGTGGTGCTCATTGCCATTGAATCGATTATGAATATTCATATTATAGCTGGCGCTCGAGGTTGGGGCTTTTATATGCAGCTACTTGCAGGTGCGGTTGGGGGTTATACGTTCTCCCACTTAATTAAGACAGCTCGCAACCCGAAAAAGTTAGGTGTGTGAATATAAATACGGCTCATACGTTATTTACTGATTAATAAATGAAGGCCGCTGTCTATTGTAAACAGCGGCCTTTAAATATGATTTTAGAATCTAACTAAAAATCAAACTAATGAGTTTGTAGCTACTTAGCCCAAAAATTAGGATTAAAACGGGTAGAGTTACTAGGTTTAAAAGCAAAGAGTTTGTGTAGTTTCCCATAACTCCTTTTTGATTAACCAGCCATACAAGGTAGGTGCTTACAATTGGAAGTAATAACCCGTTAGCCGCCTGAGCGAATATAATTACCGCAACAGGGTCTAAACCGAGAGATGCTACGCCTGCGCCAAACAATAAGATAACAATAGCAACGCCTTTAAAGCGTGCGTTACTCATATTGTTAGACCAGCCTAACATGCCGCACACAGCATAAGCACCGGCAAGCGGCGCTGTAATGGCGCTTGTTAACCCTGCAGCAAATAAACCAATAGCGAAAAAGTAATGAGCTGCATCACCAAGTAAGGGCTCTAGCTGCACGGCCATGTTAGCCGCACTAATTTGCCCCGCATCTGTGCCATAAAAGGCGACCGATGCGGTAGATAAAATAGCTAATGTGATCACGCCTCCTAAGGTAATAGAGAGGCCGGTATCTACATTAGTTTGCTTAATTACTTTGTTCAGATCGCTATTGCTATTATGCCTTGTGGCGAGCACACCTGAATGTAAAAACAAGTTATATGGGACAATGGTAGTGCCAATTAAAGCAAGTATGGTTGTAATGGAGCCCTCAGGCATACTAGGAATAAAACCAGCAAATACATCGCCCAGTGAAGGCGATGCCATTACAAGTGTGGAAATAAACACTAAGCTCATTAAAATAACGAGTAAAATTAGCGCATTTTCAACCACTTTATGTTTACCGCTATACAGTAATGCTGCACTTAAAAATGCGATAAGAGGGGTCCATATTTGAGCGTTCACCTGCGGGAATATTTCAATTAAGCCCATACTAGCGCCACTTAAATTTCCCGCTTCATAGGCGGCACTGCCCACACCAATGGCGCTAATAACTAAAAATATAGCCAAAGATTTAAATAAAGGTGTTTGAATATTTGCTCTGAGCGCTTGAGCTAAGTCTTGCCCTGTTGCAACGCCAAGGCGCGCCGCCATAGATTGTAATAATATGGTGGCAACCACTGAAAACAGTAATGTCCATATGAGTGCAAAACCAAAGTTTGCACCTGCCACACTTGCCGTAGTAATGGTTCCTGGCCCAATGAAGGCAGCGGTGACTAGTAGTCCTGGTCCTAATCGCATAAATTGACCTTAATAGTGCTATTGCATGTTGCTATTTAAAGTTACATCTAACGTTTAAAACCAATAATTATACGCGATGCCTTTGTGTTATTGCTGCCACTTAAAATAAGTGCCCTGTAGCGATAGTCGCTCCTTGACTGGTTCTTTTTTATAAGCATATGCTAAAAAAGGTCGCGTAGGATACCAATTTATATATAAATTTAAAGGGGATAGAATGCGTTTGCATAAATTTTAAACGAATATATAAGCCCACCTAATGCTAATAAGCATATTTACATTACAAGCGCTTTAATTGCCTCAAGCCCTTTTTTAAGTGTTACTTCATCGTTGGCATAGTTAATACGTACGCACTGGTGTTTGTGCTCCCAGCTATCTTCAATACCTATAAAAAAGTTATGACCAGGAATTATATACACGTCTTGCTCTTTAAGTTTTTGGTAGAGCATTTCGCTGGTTGTTTTTGAATCTTTAAACCATAGCCACATAAAAAATGCGCCTTCGAGTTTATGTAAATACACAGGAAGATCTGCAAAAATTTCATCAAACAAATTAATTGCTGTTTGGGCTTTATTTTTATAAAAAGGGAGCACAGTATTTTTACACAGAGGCAGTAGTTCGCCATCGTTAATTAAGCGCGTTACCAAGCTTGGGCCAATAGCATTAGGTGATAACACCATAGAGCCATTAACTCGTCCAATGGCTTTAATAATCTCGTTATTCGCAACCACAATACCGGTGCGCAGGCCTGGCAAGCCTAGTTTTGAAAGCGACATACATAATATAATGTTTGAGTTCCACGTGAGGTTTGCATCGGTGTAAATACAACCTGGGAATGGGTCGCCATAGGCGTTATCAATAATTAGGGGAATATTGTATTTGTGTGCAAGGGCGTCTAGGTGGCGTACTTCTTCATCGGTAATTACATTACCGGTTGGGTTGGTAGGGCGCGATACGCACAGCGAGCTTATGCTGCTATCTTCAGCAAGTACTTTTTCAACCGCGTCAAAATCAATTACATATTTAAATTGCTTTGAGCCATTAGAGGTATTTAAAATTTCGATGTCGGGCTTTATAGCCACAAACATATCATCTGCTAAACCTTGGTCGGCATAGCCGACGTACTCAGGCGCTAGAGGGAACAATATACGCTTGGTACTGCCATCACTCATTTTACCTGCTAACATATTAAACAATACAAAAAAGTTAGCTTGGCTGCCATTCCCCAGCGCTACATTATCGGCGGTTAACCCCCATGCAAACTCGCTATTAAGTTGTTTGGCAAGGGCTGCTCTAAATTCATCGTTACCGGTTGGGCCATCGTATAAGCCAAACACTTGCGTTACTTTATTACTGGCTACTAATTTTTGTAATTCATCTAAAAATACGGCATTAACCTCTGGTACTTGTGCGGGGTTACCACCGCCAAGCATAACAATATTTGGGTTATTGCTGCTGTTGGCGCTGCCTAAATCTTCCATAAGCTGCGTTATACCATTGGGTTGTGTAAATTTAGTGCCAAAATTTGAGTAGTTCATAATACCTGTATTACGTTAATAACGGGGCAGGCAGTATAGCGTAAATAATGAGCCTAAATTGCATGATGAGAATAATTCATTAGCGATTTTTAGGGCCATACAAATGCTCATTACCTGTGTCCATATATAGGTCGTATTTTGTCATTACTTTGGTAAACATAGGCGCTTGCAAAAAGTGGTTTAACCATGCGTGCACCCTGGTATATTCGCTTTGAGCAAACCAGTGTTTATCTACGCGGGCAAATTGCCTAATAAATGGCAGTAATGCGTAATCGGCTAAACTTTTATTGTCGCTTATTAGGTATTTGTGCGCAGTAAGTTTAGCTTCAAATTGCTTTATAAATTCTTCACATGCTTGGCGGAAATATAACTGCGCCATGTCTTTTGTGCGTGCGTAAAATTTATATTTTTCAAGGACGGGCTTAAATTGTGTGTCGTTTAATTTAATTAACTCAAGCATACGCCTAAGCGCTAACGGCTCATGAGTATGTAATAAATTATGCGGATCGTGCTCTTTAAGCGCCCAAAGCATTATATCTAGGCTTTCATCTATTACCTGGTGATTAGGTAATAACAAAACTGGCACCGTACCTTTAGGCGATATGTGCAAAAGATGCGGTGGTTTGTTTTTGGTTTTTATAGCGCGCAGTAAAACATGTTGCTCTGCCATTAAAATACCCATTCGCGCACGCATAGCATAAGGACAGTGTTGTAATGAGTATAATAATGGCAGTGTCATTAAGTTACCTTAGCTATTTAGGCCTTCAACATATTGCTGGCGGGTTTGTACTTTAACCATGCTATTTAAGTGTTCAACCGCGTGTGTTTGCCCGCTAATTAAGTTTTGAAAGTACGCGAGTAACTCGGCTTTATCGAGTTTTTCTTTTGAGCCTGAGCCTATATCGGTTAAATCAATCATAAACTCGTCAAACTTATCGGCAAAGTCGCTCACAATATCCATATTTAAAAATTGCTCGTGATTATATATACTCGGATAGCCGCCTTTTTGTTTATCAATGGCAAAGCTAATGCCTTTTACATTAGTAACGGTGGTTTCTTTTTTACAACTGAGCATACAACTTGCGTCAATACGTGGTTTTTTACAGCCAACGGTTTGCTGGAAAAAGCACTGGCGGCTGGTCATCATAAGTATTGGGTGATAAATGCTGTACAACATTTTAAAGTTATTAGGGCGTTTAATGTTACGCATTTGTGGTTTGTTTATTTCGTTGGAAATAAAGGCGCCTTTGGCGTTTAAATCTTCTTGTAGCGTAAGTAACGCATAAGAGTTTGTTGTATTAAGAAGTGGACCTGCTATCCACTCAATACCCACTTGCACAGCTTTATACGCCACGCCTGTGTTGTTACTAATTATAAGTTTAGGTTTTGCCACTTCTAGTAAACGCACAGCTTCGTCAAAATCTTTACCAATTAGCACAGCCGGAAACCACGGAATTAACTGTGGGTGCTCTAAAAATACATTTATGTATTTATCGTTATCGGTCCTAAAGCTTTCAGGTAATTTAAAGTAAACATCGCCCTTTGTTAAATCGCATAAATGAACGTCTTTTATGTCCGATATTAAAACAGACAGCGTTATGTCGTTATTGGCTTTAGGGTGGTTAACGAGTTTTGGTAATTCTACTGGTGCTATTACGTACTTACCTTCGTTTAATAAAAACGCTACTTGCTTTTTAATACGGGCAAGCTCTTTAAACGGAATACTTAAGTTGCTACCAAGCTTTGAGTAATCCATATTCATAATTTCAAAATTGGCATTACTAAAGGTTTTAAAGCGCTTATCAATGGCAGCAATATCAACAATTGATTTATCAGCGGCTTGCATCATCATTTGCGATTTCACTTCAAAGCGTTGAGGTTGCAAAGTGCTTTGCTCTGCTAGGGTGTTGTCGTGCTTATCGTTTATTATGAGTGTTACTGTAAATGGCTGATTTAATTGTCCGCTAAACTCAAAACGTAGCTCACGTTTAGAAATATCTAAACAGGCAGTTTTGTTTTTAACAAGTAAGTCTATATCGTTTTTTTCAGCTGCGAGCTCTTGTTGCGCATCGTAAATTTGTACAACAGAAATAGCGTTACTTTTTTCGTTTGCGTGATCAAAACTGTGATCGCGCGGATTATCGGTAAACATGTTTTTGGTCATGTCACCTTGTAAAAACTTATTAGTAAAGTTACGGTTAAATACTTTGTATAAGCTTGAATCGTCTTCAATTAAATTACCGGTTTGTACAAAGGTGTCTATTTGTTTACGCCAGCTATCAACTACGGTATGTACGTAGTTAGCGCCTTTAATACGGCCCTCTACTTTTAACGAGTCAACACCTGCAGCTACAAGCTGTGGTAAATCAAAATAGGCTGAGTTGTCTTTTAAGTTAAGTGGGTGTTTGTTACCCATGGCTGTTGGCTCGTATTCATCGCGACATGCCTGCGAGCAGCGCCCACGATTACCTGAGTTGCCTACACTTACAGAGCTTGAATAACATTGCCCCGAAAACGCAATACATAATGCGCCGTGTACAAATACTTCGGTTAATACATCGCACTTGTGTGCTACATCGGTCAGTATTTTAATTTCATTTAAGTTAAGCTCGCGCGATAAATTTACACGTGTAGCGCCAATGCGCGCTAAAAATTCAATTTGCGATTCGTTATGTGTCGTTAACTGAGTTGATGCATGGATATGCAAAGTAGGAAAGTGCTTTTTAACAATATTAAACAGCCCTAAATCTTGCACAATAATGCCATCGAGGGTTGTATTTACTAGCTGGTTTAGTAGTTTAAATAGGGCACCCATTTCGTGCTCTAATATAACAACATTTAGCGTTAAAAATATTTCACAGCCATATTCATGGGCTAAGCGAAGTGCGCCGTTAAGCTCATCAAACGAAAGATTAGATGCGCGGTTACGTGCATTAAAGGTATCTAACCCGCAATAAACCGCATTAGCACCGGCTACAATGGCGGCTTTAACCGCGTTTACATCACCGCCTGGGGCTAATAGTTCGATCTTTCTGCTCATTACAACTTCACTTTGCTCATATTTAATTGCCGCGAATATTATATGTTTAGCCACCTTAATGCTATTTATTGAAAAATATAATAACGACAAACAATAACGTTTTTATAAAACTTAAAAGCGAACTGCTTTATTACGTGTACATGTAATACAATGATAATCTACTAATTTAACGATCACTTTAGGCGACATCCATCAGTACATTCGATTCAAAACAACTAACTGCAGGTATATGCGTGCAAGACGATATAGTAACTAATACAGAGCTAAAAATAGCCACCTTTAACTTGTTTAATTATCTTGCACCGCCTAATGCGTATTATGATTTCGAAAAAATTTATACCGCGCAGCAATGGGCTAGGAAACAGCGTTGGATTATTGATTACTTAACACATCACCAGCCCGATATAATTGGCTTTCAGGAAGTCTTTAGCATTGATTCTTTAAAAGAGTTAGTCGGCGGGCAAGGTTATAATTACTTTGCAGTAGTTGATACGCCAGAAGTGATTGATGACTTTATTTATAAACGCCCTGTGGTGGCTATTGCCTCTAAATACCCAATTATTGAAGTGGCTGCGGTTGAGCACGATAGCGACCTTGCAATTGAGCTTGGTCTTAGTAGTGATTTTACATTTAGTCGCAAAGTACTAAGAGCAACCCTAACGCTTCCGCATATAGGCAATACCGATTGTTATGTGGTGCATTTTAAATCTAAGCGCCCATCCATTGAAGTTGATGAACATAATAAAGAGCTAACGCCCGAGAAAAATATAATCGAAATATTAAAAGCGAATGTAGCGGGCGGGTGGGGCTCAACTATTCAGCGTGGCAGCGAAGCCACACTATTAATGATACAAATGATTGCCCGTCGTGAAGCTACGAAGCAACCCATGGTATTAATGGGAGATTTTAACAACGAGCTATCTGATGGTGTACTTAGCCACTTACTTACAAGTACGCTGCGTTTTGCCCCCGCATTTGATGCAAAAACCTACCTTGTGAAATACTGCTTGAATGACTCGTGGGATTTATATAAAAAAGCAGAGCTTAACCGAATTAACGCAGTAAACTTAAATAGCACTGATACACCCGACAATGACCACTCTGATTGCATAGTTAAAAGCACTGAAAATGTAAATGTTGAAGCTCAGCTAATTAGGAAACCAACCCATTACTATGGTGCGAGTAGTTCGGTACTTGATTACATTTTGCTCTCGTGTGAGTTTGATACCGGCTACGATGACAGTTTTTTTGAGTTAAGCGGCTACCATACCTACGATAGGCATTTAATAAATCCCGAGTATGAGCGTGATGATTTAACTACCGACCATGGTGTAGTACTTGTAACGCTTAAACTAAGAAGTTAAGTTGTTCTAGGCGCTAATACATAAAGTGCACGTTATAAGTATGCATACAGGCTATAAACTTGACCAAGCGCACTAGTTTGTATATTTTATCGCCACAATTTAGAGTTTAAACAATAATAAATTACTTAAATGGTAAATATGGAATTTTATACCTACTGCAATAATACTCGAAAGATGGACCTCACTTCTCAGGTGCGAGCCTTTGTTGCCAATCGAATTTACAATTCTAAATTTTTAATTAAAGCCTTACTTTTTACTCTTTTTATTATGTTAAGTGGTGTTGGGGCACAAGAAATTACCCCATATAGCTCAAGTAACGAATCTAATAGTGGGTTGCTAAAAAGAGCGGAGTTACTTTTAGATACTGATGTAATAACAAGTATCGAACTCAGTAAAAAATTACTGTCAAAAGCTCAAAGCGCTAATGATGTGTTGTTAGCAGCAAAACTGCATAACTTATTAGGCAAAGCGTATAAAAAGAATAACAATGCTAAAAAATCACTCCATCACTATTTACAATCTTCTCAAAACTACCGAACACTAAATGATGCGCGTAACCAAATAAAGGCATCAATTAATTATGTAAAGATATTACTCGACGATAAACGCTACGATGAACTTGCCAGCAGTATTGAAACTCTACTCCCGACAACTCTTGTATATGATGATGCGTTTTTAATTGCGCAGGTGCTTATTATTAAAGCTGATTCTTTTTATAAACAAAAGCAATACAACGTTGCCAATACTCACTACACATCAGTACTAAAGTATCTAACTAACAAAAACGTAGAAATACAAAAGCAGCTTGGAGAAACATACAAAAAGTTAGCCCAATCGCATAAGCGCCTAAAAAATAGAGAGCAAACGGCTCATTTTTATAAAAAAGCGTTAGATGTTTACACTAGTTTAGGTGATTTAAAGTTAATGGCTCGCACTCTAAATACGTTAGCAGAAGCGCAGCGATATTTAGACAACCTCGTTGTAGCTCTTGGCTATTCTAATCAGGCGATAGAAATACATAGAAAAATTGATGACCCTGATGGTTTAGCCAAAGCATTGCTTGGGGCAGGTATTATTTATCGGCATATTAATCTTTATGAAAAATCGCTTGAGCATATTAATGAGGCATATATATATTATAAAAAAATCGATAATGCGCTTGGTATTGCTAAAGCAGCTAACCAAATGGGGTTGATATACACTCGTTTAAGGCAATTTGATCAGGCAGAAATTTTTTATCAAATAACCATCGATTTGCCCAAAAGAATGGTCGAAGAAAAAACACTGGCATCAGCCTTAAGAGAAATGGCTGTTATAAAGTTAGAATCTGATGATTTAAAAGCAGCGATGCAATTTGCAAAAAGGGCGTACGCAACTTATAAAACAAAAAACCTAACGTCGTACATTTCTACAACAGCGCGGATTATAGCTAATATTTATCGCGCGCAAGGTAACAAAGACCAGGCATTAGAGTATTACAGAGAGTCATTATCGTTTGCTAAAAAAACGGGTAGTAAGCTTTATGAAATAAAGTCGCTAACAGCGCTTGCTGCGACTTTAGTAGGTATTGATACAAATGAAGCTATTACATTGCTAAAAAGATCACTCGCTTTATCAACCCAAATAGATGATAAATTACATATGCTATACGCTTACCGTGAGATCCGTATAGCTGAAAAACTGCGTGGGCATATAAGTGAATCGCTGCGTTACGCAGAAGAAGAAATAGCGCTAACCGAAATTATTCAAAACGAAAGAGACGAAGATAAACTAGCGCTTGAAAAAGCCCATTTGCATTCTTACAAAATGGAAATGGAACTGGAGATGCTAAGAGAAAAAGAAAAGCTATATCAATTAGAGCTTGCTAAGAAAAACAATGAAATTGAAATTTCTGGCCAAGCAAGAGTTATATCTGAGTTAGAGCTTTCGAAAAACAAATATGCAAGTATTGCGCTTGCTTTTTTATTAGCCGCTTGCTTAACAATTGTTTTATTGGTTTATCGAAGTTTTATTGCGTCTAAAAAGCGTAATGAAGAGCTGGACTATTTGGCAGCGAGAGACCCTTTAACTAATTGTTATAATCGTCGTATTTTATTTGAAGTTATGAATCGGGATTTTTTAGATTTACCTCAGATTGATGAATACTGTATTTTAATGGTTGATATTGATCATTTTAAAGCAGTTAATGACACCTATGGCCACAGCATTGGTGACACAGTCCTCATTGGCGTTGCAAAGCTTTTACAAGCAAATGTTCGTGCTGGTGATAGTGTGGCTCGTTTTGGTGGGGAAGAGTTTTGTATTATTTTACCTAATACCACTAAAGAGCAAGCAATACGTATTGCAGAAGCCCTTCGTATTAAAGTAGAAAAAGCGATGTTTGATGAAATTCCTGTTACCTGCAGTTTTGGTGTTACGTCTATTAAGTTCAGCGCAAGAACACCTTCTGAATTGATTGAACAAGCTGACTTGGCGCTTTATGAAGCAAAATCATTAGGACGAAATCAAGTAATTTTATGGGATTCGTCTTTTGAAGATTTTAAGCTTTTCAGATCTGAGTAAAGCCTTTTTTCATGCTATCTTTTATACTTCATTATAAGTAAATTTTATACAAAATTGAGAGTTACTTACATATGTAACTACTGTTATTAAATTTACTACCGAAATATCAATGATTTATTTTTGGTCTCAAAATTGCAACGAGCATTTAGTTAAACACTAAACAAGGGATTAATAATGACTGAAGTTGCACTTTCGGCCTATTCGGCTTTTTACCTATACTTAATTATGTTGCTTGTGCAATGGGCGGTGGCTACATTTAGCAAAGCTAAAGAGCCCAATGCGGTACCAGGTAAAATAAGCGATGATTTATCTCACGACAGCTTTATTTTTAGAGCGCATCGTACATTTCATAATACACTTGAAAACAGTGCGTTATTTATAGGTACTGTGTTATTTGCGTTTGTGATTAATTACCAAAGCCCTATATTTGCTATGTGTGTTTGGGTATATGTAATAGCACGCTTAATTCACATGGCGCTTTATTACGTTATAGCAACTGAGAAAAACCCAAGCCCGCGTTCTTACTTCTTTTTGATAGGTGTGCTGGCAAACGTGGTTATGCTAGTCATGATTGGTTTAAGATTAATTGCATAAAAAAATTTAAATCACATAAATAAAAAAGCGAAGAGGCTAATAGCTACTTCGCTTTTTTGTATTACATAGTAGTGAAATGTAAAGTCACGGCTTTATGGATGTTAAGTTACTCCACCCCAATAAATCCGCCTGTTTGATGTGCCCATAGGCCCGCATAGATTCCACCTTGGGCAATTAATTCATCGTGAGAGCCTTGCTCAACTACGCCACCATTATCGAGTACAATCAACCTATCCATTTGTGCAATGGTTGAAAGCCTATGTGCAATTGCGATAACCGTTTTGCCCGTCATTAAGTCATCAAGGCTTGCTTGAATTGCTGCTTCTACTTCTGAATCGAGTGCGCTGGTGGCCTCATCGAGTATTAATATTGGTGCGTTTTTAAGTAATACGCGAGCTATGGCAATACGTTGGCGCTGACCGCCCGAAAGTGTTACACCGCGTTCGCCCACCTGAGCGTCAAACCCTTTATTACCTTTGCTATCTACTAAATCGTTTATAAATTCAAGTGCTTTAGCTTGCTTGGCTGCATTTAACATTTCCTCGTGGGTTGCGTTAGGGCGCCCATACAAAATGTTGTCTTTTACCGAGCGATGCAGCAAGGAAGTGTCTTGCGTTACCATAGCTATATAACGGCGTAGGCTTTCTTGGCTTACATCTGTTATTTTTTGACCATCAATTTTAATGCTGCCTGAGTCGGTATCGTAAAAGCGCAGTAGCAAGTTAACAAGCGTAGATTTACCAGCACCAGAACGCCCAACTAAACCTATTTTTTCACCCGGTTTTATGTTGAGATTTAATCCGTTCATTACCGGGCCGCGGTTTGTCTCGTTAGCGGCTTTTCCGTAGTTAAAGTGCACGTTTTCAAACTCAATGCCACCTTGAGTTATTTCAAGTGTAGTGGCGTTTGGTTTGTCGTCTACTTTAATTGGGTTTGAAAGGGTTTTCATGCCGTCGGTTGCGGTGCCTATGTTTTCGAACAGGCTGCTTATTTCCCACATTATCCACTGCGCCATGCCGTTTAATCTAAGTGACAAACTAACCGCTACGGCAATAGCGCCGGCACTAATTGCACTAAGTGACCATAAATAAAGTGATAAAGCGGCAACACTAAATACTAATAAATAATTAAGGGTATTTATTGCAAAGTTAAGGCTGGTTACCAAGCGCATTTGTTTATATACGGGCTGTAAAAATACATCCATACTTTGTTTGGCATATTGCTCTTCGCGTCGGGTGTACGAAAAAAGCTTAATGGTTGATATATTTGTATAGCTATCGACAATTCGCCCTGTCATTTCTGATCGAGCGTCGGCTTGAGAGCTAGCAATTTTTTTAAGTTTTGGTACAAAATAAATCTGTATAGAAGCATATAGTACAAGCCATGCAAGTAACGGTAGCATTAAGCGCCAATCGGCTTCAGCAACTAAAAACACCATAGCGCCAAAATAAACCACTATGTACATGAGTACATCAAGCAGTTTCATGACGGCTTCGCGAACAGCTAAAGAAGTTTGCATTACTTTTGTTGCAATGCGACCTGCAAATTCATTTTGATAAAAGCTAACACTTTGACGCAGTAAATAACGATGCGCCGACCAGCGAATCGACATTGGGTAATTACCCAATAATGCTTGGTGCAAAATAGCAGAGTGAAAAAACACAACAATTGGCAGTACAACTAAAAGCATAACAGCCATTTTTATCAGCTCAGACTTTTGTTCTACAAATAGTGTTTGCGGGGTATATGTGCCTAACCAATCAACTAGCTGGCCCATGTAACTAAATAGTGATACCTCTAATATAGCTAAAAGAGCTGCACTGATAGACATAAGCACTAACGATAGCTCCATGCCTTTGGTGTAATGGCGGCAAAACGCAAATAGAGTAGAGGGCGGCTGAGTTGGTTTTTCCTCAGGAAATGCGTTGGTCATTTTTTCAAATAATCGATACATTTTAAAAACTTAAATAGCAAATAATGTTGGGTATCATACCATTTTGGTTTTACCGCGTGTTTATGTTTGTAGGCTTTAATTATCTATTAAAGCGGGCTTGAAAGGTTGATACCGCGGCTCATGTATAAATCATCGTATTTGAGGCCGCCGTTACCGTATGGTTTTTTTAACGGGCCCGTATTACAGTTAGCCAAAAAATAAATTAGAGGTAGCTCACGTTTCATTCTAAATTTAGCATTTTTATAGACTAACGTTTGCGTTTTAAACTCTCCGCCTTGTACATACACATTGTATTGTTGTCCCTGCATTTTTACTGATGCGTTATTTACAACATACCAAACGTTGTACCACGTATTTGTATTTAAAGGCTGTGCTGATTGCGCTGTTTTATAATTTTGAATGTTGCTGTAGCCAGTATCAGTTTTAACCATAAGCGCGCCATCGTTTATATGGCCGTTCGACTCAGCTTTATCGGTCACTCTAAGCGTGGGTTCAAATGCGTCATAGCCATGTTTGTTTATTTCGTCTGGCTGTAAATTACTAAGCCCAAAGGCATGATTATTAGGAAAGGCGGCAACATTAATACGTGTATAAAAAGTATAAGTTTCGCCAACAGGCACTGGTTTAGGCAATTTTTTATAAGTAAGTGCTTTACGGTTCCCAATTACGCCTTCAGCTGCTGGTTTTTTTAATAAATAGTGATTAGCGTGATCGCTGCTTTGTCCCTGCTCAATTATTGTTATTTGCGGGTTGGGTTGATGTGGCTTGGTTTGATTGTCGGTATCGGCTTTTTGCCAGTCACTAAGATTATTCTCAAAGTTATCTATGAGTAACCACTGCGATGAAGATGCATTGTGATGATTTTGATTACATGCAACTAACGAAGCGAGAACAGGTAGTAATAGGGTGTGTCTAATACACATAAGCGCTCTTTATAAGATTTTGATTAGCGTAAATTGGTTAACCAATTTATCGGTTTTTTATTTTTAAACTTAGCTGCCCATATAACCAATTTGTATTTTGTTAGTCAACAAGTATTTAATGAGTACCCATAATGAAACTTAACACTTACGTTTTATTTTTAAGTCGGTATTATTATTTTAAAATAGACAAATAAATATAATTAAGGGATTTTATGTACACTGGTACTTGTTTATGTGGCGAAGTAAGGGTTGAAATATCAGGAAGTATTTGCAGTATTATCCATTGTCATTGTTCGCTTTGTCGAAAAAACAGCGGTACTGCATTTGCTACTAATGGCTTTGTAAATACGTCTGAATTTAGTGTTACTAAGGGCGCAAATAAACTTAGTGAATTTAATTTTAAACCAGGGCGAGCACGATTTTTTTGTAAGTGCTGTGGTTCACCAATTTACAGTGCTAACAGCGATGATAAAAGCCGGGTAAGAATTCGTTTAGGCCTAATTGATTCAGAGATTACCGAGCAAGTGGTGTCACATAACTTTGTTACATCTAAAGCAAACTGGGAGCAATTAGAAACAAGCCTGCCATGTTATGAGCAACACGAGCCAGGAAGATAGAAGTTACTCTATATGATAAATACTGTTTATTTCTTTATACAGTAGGGGGGGCCATCTGCTTAAAAACGGGTGAGTTTTGTATTTCCTCAACGTTAATGTGAATAAGTGTTTGCTGGCTCAAAATAACGACTATGTTTTTGTATTCGTTAAACTCAATAATTGCAATGCAGTTAAAGTGCTGCCTCAGTAAAACTAATAATGCTTGTAGCTCTTGTCCTGTATGTGGATTTAAATTGACTAAAATTTGACTGTGCTTTGCACTACAACGAGTAATGTTTTGCCAAAAGTCATTGCATGTTAAAAAAGGTTGATGATGCTCTCCGCTAAATATATCAATCGCAATTACATCAAAAGTATTTGTACATTGTTTTATATAGTGTTCAGCGGATTGAATGTACACATTATGGTGACTTGGTAAATTAAAGTGTTGCTTAGCTATGGTGTTGATTGTTGGGTTAATTTCTACAGTATTGAATGTACTGATTGAATCTATGTAAGCAGTACAGTCGTTAAGATAGTACATGACTCGCTCAAAGCCTGCGGTACCTAAACCTAAATTTAAAATATTTAAATTCGTTGTTTTAAGGCTCAATAAGAATAAAAACATGCATTGGTTGATAGGTACTAACACTTGCTCGTTGTGTTTGAGGTTCATCACCCCTTGGATCACCACATCCTCGTTGGTATTTTGGGCAAGAGTAAGCCATCTATACAGAGTGTTTTGATAAACACATACCGGGCCAAATTGGGTAGGTTTAAACTCAATTTGGTTCATTTTTACGGTATCTTCTTTAAGCTGGCGCATATATTAACTATTTATAAAAACACAACGATAGTGTGCCACGAAAAACACCTATCTACATACACTAATTATGTAACAAGGTTTGTAATTTAGCCTGTTAATTGCACTTGGGCGCGCTCGTTTTAGTATCTACCTCAAATATATTGCCATCAAACCTAAGTTAAGTAATGGTTACCTTATAATAACTAGGAGCGATTAAATGCTTAAAACACCTTTTAAAATATCAACAAGATTACTTAAACTTAGCGTACTTGCCGGTGCATGTAGCGTTGCTATGTCAGCATATGGGCAAACACAATTACAATATACCGACCAACAAAAGTTACATGACATAGCAGCTCAAGTATCAGCTGTACGTATTGGCAGTGATATTCAAACGCTGGTGGATTTTGGAACTCGTCATACACTTTCTGATACCAAGTCGAATATTCGTGGTATTGGCGCTGCTAGGCGCTGGATCAAAAAAGAGTTTGAAAAAATATCAGCGCAATGTGGTGGTTGTCTTGAAATAATTGAAGTAAAAGACACTATATCTGGCGAAAAACGTATACCTGATCCTGTTGAAGTAGTAAATATTGTTGCTATACAACGCGGCGCTACTGAGCCTAATAGAATGGTGATAATGTCGGGTGATATTGACTCACGTGTGAGCGATGTTATGGATTTTACGAGTGATTCCCCCGGTGCTAATGATAATGCATCGGGCGTTGCTGGGGTTATTGAAGCGGCTCGCGTACTGAGTAAATATAAGTTTAATGGGTCAGTTGTTTATGCTGCTTTGTCAGGTGAAGAACAAGGTTTGTTTGGCGGTAAAATACTCACAGCCTATGCACAAAAGCATGATTGGCAAGTACATGGCGTGTTAAATAACGACATGATAGGCAATATTACAGGTATTAACGGCGTTACCGATAATACAACCGCACGTATATTTTCTGAAGGTACTCGTGTTGTTGAAACTAAAGAACAAGCAAGAACACGCCGATTTACCGGTGGCGAAGTAGACTCAGCTAGTCGTAATTTAGCGCGTTATATTGATACAGTTGCCGACAGGTACATTGAAAATTTAGATACAATGTTAGTTTACAGGTTGGACCGATTTGGTCGAGGCGGGCATCATCGCCCGTTTAACGATGCTGGTTTTGCAGCGGTCCGCATTATGGAAACTAATGAACATTACGATCGTCAGCACCAAGATTTACGAACAGAAGAGGGCATTGAGTATGGCGATACTATCGAAGGTGTTGATTTTGATTACACAGCAAAGCTCACTTCACTTAATGCAGTAACTATGGCCTCTATGGCGTGGGCACCAGCACCTCCTAAACAAGTTAAAATATCTGGAGCGGTTACAGCCGATACGTCTTTTTCGTGGGCAAGCAGTGATGATAATAATATTGCCGGCTATAAAATTTATTGGCGTTACACAAGCGAGCCACAGTGGCAGTTTAGTAGATACGTAGGGAATGTAACAAACTATACGCTTAAAAATGTTGTGATTGATAACTATTACTTTGGCGTGGCCTCTGTAAGCAAAGAAGGGGTTGAATCACCTGTTGTATTTCCAGGCGATGTAGGCTCTTTTGATCATAATATTAAATAACGCTTAAAAACCCAGCAAACAAATCTTATTAGGTGCAAAGCAGGTGTTTTATGCTTGCACCTTATTTGTTATGCCCTTAGAGTGTTAAAAAAGAAGTAATAAGGTTAATAAAAAATGCAGCAACAAGAAAAAAAACCGTTAACAGAAAAAGAGCAAGTTATAACACCAGAGCAGCGAATTGCATGGCAACGTGAGTGTTTTCAAAATGCACAAAAATATTTAGCAGAAAAAGGCATTATGCCAAAGTCTGTAGTAGATAAAGATAGTCGCTTTTTGGCTCCTCTTTGCGCTATGTGGAAGTTTAAAGCGCAAAATGGCAAAACGTACTGGGTTGTTACTGGGCGTTTACCTACGGATCATGCAGAGGTAAGTGCAGCAAAAGATGCACGTGATGCTATGCGTTACTTTTCATTGCAGTGGCAGTTAAAGGCTGATCAAATAATGAGTGTTGGCGCACGAGACCAAACACAAGTTAACTTTGCAAATTTACTTATAAATCGTGCACATGGTTTGTACGAAATGCATGAAAACGAACAGTTATGGGCTAATGAGCCTAAGTAATCAGCATTTAAGTTAAGTAAAATAAAAAGGGCAAATTATGAATTGCCCTTTTTTAATGTACGAGTGTAAATGGCTTAGTAACAAAGTCGGCTACTTCACACTGCATTCTTTGCCTGGGTATACCGGCTTCCATAAACACACACCCTTGTTTTATAAAACCATTTTGATTGAAAAGTTGAACTTCGTTTAAAATACAGTTAATACAAATGGTATTAATACCTTGGCGTGCTGCAAGCTTAACAATAAAGTTTAAAAGTGATTGATATACAAGGCGGTTACGGTGCTCTGGTAGCACTGCAATACGGCCAATTAAGCCGTCACTGCATAATCTGCCCGTCGCTACGGCTTGCTCAGACTCATCGGTAACGAGTACATGTTGGCATATTGCATCTAGGCTATCGAACTCTACTCTTTTGGGTATATGTAACTCGTATACAAAAACGCGTTCTCGTATTTGCTGTAACAAATTTTTTTGTCTGTTCCAATCTACTTCGTTAACTCGATAGCCCATAGCTCACCTCTAGTTATACCATATCCCTTCATTAACTAGTGTAGTAAAGGTTTTAATAAATTCTAGACTGGGTTGGTGAGCCATTAAATCTTCGCTACTAAAATAGCTGGTATCGGTTAATAATTTAACTGCATTTAAATCGCTCATTGGCAGTTCATAATTTTCACCATTAACACTTAATAATACTGCACTCTCAAGTATTTGGTAAATAGCTCTAACACCCCCTAAACGCTCAAACACATTGTTTTCATCGTTTAGTAATTGGGTTGTATCATCGCTTGAAAGTTCATCTTCTAAAGGTGCTAAATCCATTTCGTGTTTGGCTTGGCTTAGCGTGTTTCCAAGCCATTGTTTAAAGAGTTCGTTATTCTCTAAAAGGGTGGCCATTAAGGTTTTAACTTTATCAACTTCAAGATTAGTTAGTTCACCTTTTGACTCTCTAAGAGTAAGGTTATGATCGGTATAGCGCTTTTGACCGCTTTCGGTATCAATAATATGATCGGCAAAACTTGATAGTAAATCTTGTTGGTTAGGCGCTCTAAAACCGACTGAATAGTTTAGTGCATTTTCAACGGCATAACCTTCATGTGGGCAACCAGGCGGAATATATAAGATATCGCCAGGCTCTAAAATACAATCAATTACGGCGTCAAATGCTTCAACCTGAAGTAGTTTTTTGTTTTGCGCAAATTGCTTAAGTGTTGGATCAGGCAGGCCTACGCGCCAATGACGTTTACCTTCGCCTTGAATAATAAATACGTCGTATTGGTCTAAATGTGGGCCAACACCACCATTAGGCGTTGAGTAGCTAACCATTAAATCATCAATTCGCCAATTTGGAATAAATCTAAATGGCTCCAGTAATTGGGCTGCCTCACAATGCCAATGATCGACTGCTTGAACAAGTAATGTTGAATGTTCTTCGGTTAATAATTCAAAGTTTTCAAATGGACCTTGGTGTGCTTGCCAGTCGTTATTGTGGTTAGTGACAATACGCGACTCTATGCTTTGTTCTATAGCTAGGCCTGCTAATTCTTCAGCTTCAATTGGATCGTTAAAATTACTAAAGCCTTGCTTTATTAGCAGTGGTTTTTTTTGCCAAAAATGGGTTAAAAACTCTTGCTCAGAGAGGTTGTTTATTTTTAGTTGGTACATAGAGTTGGCCTATAAATTTAAGACAAAAAAAGCGAAAGGGATTATCCTTTCGCTTTTTATATGCGCAATTTAGTATTTAAACTAAATCGTCAATAAACTCAACAGCGCGGCCAATGTAGTTGGCAGGTGTTAGTTTTTTCATTTCTACTTTAGCGTGCTCTGGAAGGTTTAAACCATCGATAAAGTCAGCCATAATTTCTTGATTTACGCGCTTACCACGGGTTAAATCTTTAAGTTTTTCGTATGGCTTTTCGATACCGTATTTACGCATTACCGTTTGAATTGGCTCTGCTAGTAATTCCCAGTTTTGGTCAAGCTCTTCAAGCAAACGTTGCTCGTTAACTTCAAGTTTGCTAACACCTTTAAGTGTTGACTGATACGCAATAAGGGCATAACCCATACCCACACCAAGGTTACGTAAAACCGTTGAGTCGGTAAGGTCACGCTGCCAGCGAGATACTGGTAATTTTTGTGCAAGGTGAGCAAAAATAGCATTTGCTAAGCCTAAGTTACCTTCTGAGTTTTCAAAATCAATAGGGTTAACTTTGTGCGGCATAGTTGATGAACCTATTTCACCTGCAATTGTTTTTTGCTTAAAGTGATTAAGTGCAATATAACCCCACATATCACGATCAAAGTCGAGCAATATAGTGTTAAATCGAGCGATAGCATCAAATAACTCAGCTATGTAGTCATGCGGTTCAATTTGAGTAGTAAATGGGTTCAGTGTTAAACCTAAGCTTGATACAAACTTGTCTGCATGTGTATGCCAGTCGTAATCTGGATAAGCGCTTAGGTGAGCATTATAGTTACCAACAGCACCGTTTACTTTACCTAGCATTTCAACTTGAGCAATTTGGTCACGCTGACGCTTTAAACGCATGTATACGTTTGCAAACTCTTTACCCATTGTAGATGGTGTAGCAGGTTGTCCGTGCGTACGTGTCATCATTGGGATTGCTTTATACTCAACAGCTTTTTCTTTAATAGCGCTAAGTAAATCATCACAGTAAGGTAGTAAAACCTTGTTACGAGCTTCAGTTAGCATTAAACCATGAGATAGGTTATTGATGTCTTCAGAGGTACATGCGAAGTGGATAAATTCGTTAATTGCATGAAGCTCTGCGTTGTCGGCTACTTTTTCTTTTAGTAGGTATTCAACCGCTTTAACATCGTGATTAGTTGTACGTTCAATATCTTTAACACGTTGTGCATCTGCTTCGCTAAAGTTATCTACAATGGCGTTTAAAAGTGCATTTGCTTGTTCGCTAAATGCAGGTACTTCTTTAATTTCGCTTGCTGCAGCTAACGCTTGCAACCAACGCACTTCAACAATTACGCGGTATTTGATTAAGCCAAATTCGCTGAAAATACTACGTAGTTCAGTGGTTTTGCTGCCGTAGCGACCATCCACTGGAGAGATAGCCGTTAACGCTGAAAGCTCCATAATAACTCCTAAATTTTAGTTTGAACGATAATTAAATTTTTGCTTTAGCTATGGCGATAATTTTTCTTTTTGCAAAGAAAAAATGACGGCGTTTACCGCCCATTTGTCGCCATAATACTGCACTTCTAATACCGGCAAGTAATAATGCACGGATTTTATTTTGAGTGAGTTGCTGTTTTAATAACTCGGGTTTACCATAAACCTGAATTCGGTGCCCAAGGGGGCTCAGCACCGACGAGTATATATCTGCTAAACCGGCAACAACGCTTTCGTCGGTAATAGCAAAGTGGTCTAAACGACGATGGATATCATCAATTCGTTTACCTAATTCGTTTAAGCTTTTGTCGTTTGCACTCAGCGCGCGCTCAAGCTGCATTAAACCACCTACGTATTTTACTATTTCAACATCCTTTTGAGCACCAGCTGTTAGCTGAGCTAATAATGTTTTATAGCCATCACGTAAGTTATGCGTACCTTGATACACATCAACCGGTGACGCAGGTGATATTTGTACAATACTTGCGAATAATACTTCTAGGTCGTGTTCGTTATTAGAACCGTATTGCGCAATTTTTTGAACTTGTTTAGCTACTTGACACATGGCAGCAAGCGCCATGACTTGGTGTTCATTCATTACTTGATCACCGAATCAATAATACCACCGCCTAAACATACATCGTCTGCATAAAATACAGCAGATTGACCTGGTGTAACTGCTTTTTGTGGCTCGTCAAATAATACACGAGCCATGCCGTCTTCGCCTACAAGCAGGGTACAGCTTAAGTCTTCTTGGCGGTAACGTGTTTTAACTGTACAACGCGTTGACCCTTTTGGACCAATGCGGTCAACCCAATGTAATTGGTTTGCATTAAGACCATTGCTATAAAGGCGAGGGTGGTCTTTACCTTGGCCAACAACGAGTACGTTACGCTCTAAGTCTTTATCAACTACGTACCATGGCTCACCAGAGCCTTCTTTCATGCCACCAATTAGCAAACCTTTGCGTTGACCAAGTGTATGGTACATTAAGCCTTCATGCTCACCTACGTTATTACCGTCCGTGTCTTCGATAACACCTGGTTGCGCAGGTAAAAACTTCTGTAAAAAATCTTTAAACTTACGCTCACCGATAAAACAAATTCCTGTACTGTCTTTTTTATCGTGAGTGATTAAATCTTGCTCTTCGGCAATGCGACGTACTTCTGGCTTTTCTATATCACCAACAGGGAATAAAGTTTGCGCGATATGCTCGTGGCTTAATGTGTATAAAAAGTAGCTTTGGTCTTTATTGTTATCTAGACCACGGCACATTACGTATTTGTCGTCTCGTAGTTCACGGCGAACGTAATGACCCGTTGCTATAAAGTCTGCGCCAAGTGCTTGTGCAGCAAACTCTAAAAATGCTTTAAATTTAATTTCTTTATTACACATTATATCTGGGTTAGGCGTACGGCCTGCCTTGTACTCTTCTAAAAAGTACTCAAATACGTTATCCCAGTATTCTGCTGCAAAATTAACAGTGTGTAATTCTATGCCTAACTTGTCGCATACTGCTTGTGCGTCTTTTAAATCATCGGCTGCTGCACAGTATTCGTCATTGTCGTCTTCTTCCCAGTTCTTCATAAACAGGCCTTCTACTTGGTAGCCCTGTTGTTGTAATAAATATGCAGATACAGAAGAATCAACACCGCCGGACATACCAACAATGACTTTAATGTGACTATTTTCGCTCATGAATAATTTCGCTTATACAGATTGCTGTTAACTTGGAAAGGCCGCGATTATAGCATGTATTTTGTTTGTGCTTAAAGGGAGAGGGTGTGTAAAGAGCCTATTTTATGCTGATTTTATTTTTATAATAAATAGCAAACAGGGCTCAATAAGAATAAATAAGCCTTTGGCATTAAATGTACTAAATAATTATCATTTTAGATAAAAAACAAATACTTTAGTTTTTTATACTTATTTACTAGTATTTTGTTTGAAAACTATTAAAGTAAATATACACTTAGGTAAAAGTATTAGAAGCAAACTTGGCATTTATAACGTCATTAAAAATATAGTCAATGGAATGAATATATGAATTATGCCTATCAGGTAAGTAAAATAGAATCGTTTGTCGTACATTACATAGCAAAACCTGACTTTCAAATTAGCGATGTTTTAGCAAACCCAAAACATGAATTTAAGCAGTCAGCGTATCATTTATTCTACGAGTTAATTAAATTAAAAAAAGTGCATGTATATCAAGAGCCAAATCCTGTTAATGAACTTTTTGGCTTAATAAGAAAGTCACTTTATCTGTCTGATCAAACCCAGAGCCTTGTGTTACAAACCGTTGAGGGGTGGTGGCTCGAGTGGTATTTTGCTTTAATTATGGAACAAAAAATCAACAGTGATAAAGGTGACATGCCATCAAGCTACTTATCACAAAATATTTTAAATCCTATGCGAAAGCATGAGTTGAGCCATTACGCTAAGTTATTTACTAAACTACCCATGCCTATATGTAATGTATGCGCAAACACAGGTGACATACTTAAAGTAAATCAGAGGTTTGTAGATGTATTTGGTTATTCTGTCAAAGAGGTACCAAATTTAAAAGCCTGGTGGAAAAAAGCATATCCAGATCCTCAATACCGAGAGTTTGTAAAAAAACTTTGGCAGGAGTCTTTAGATGTTGCACAAGAAAACAATAATGATATTCCTGCTAATAATTATAAAGTAAGTTGCAGCGATGGCTCGCAAATATTGATGGAAGTCTCTGGTATAAATATTGGTGAAGAGTTTATTGCCGTTTTTAATGACGCAACGGAGCGAATGGAGGCAGAAGATATTCTTAGAGATATGGCATTTCTTGATTCGCTAACGCGAATAGCAAATAGGCGCCGATTTGACGAGAAACTTGTACAAGAATTTGACTGTGCTCGTGACAGAAATGGTGCGCTTTCTATTATTTTAATAGACATAGACTACTTTAAGCAATTTAACGATCGGTACGGGCATATGGCAGGAGATACCTGTTTATACGATGTAGCTCAAGAAATAGCTTCCACCGTTAGTCGCCCTGAAGATTTTGTTGCACGCTATGGCGGCGAAGAGTTTGTTGTTTTATTGCCGCAAACAGACAGGCAAGGCGCTTTGTTTATTGCCGAACAAATTGAAAAAGCAATTGAAAGTTTAGCGATAGTCCACGAGGATAGCTACAGTGGTTTATTATCACTAAGTATGGGAATAAATACTATTGACGATAACGATACAGAGGACCGATTTAGCTTTGTTAAGGGGGCGGATAACGCTCTTTATTATGCTAAACGTCAAGGGCGTAATTGTATTGCACTTGCAAAAAGTGAAACTAGTTAATCGTCATAAATTGTATCTAGGCTTAAAGGCGCTTTGTTTAAACTATCTTGTATACATTTCAAAACAAGGTGGCTTCTAAGGGGAAGGTCTTTAATTTGCTCATAGCTGTGCCAATTAGCCGATATTATATCGCTGTCTTTTGGCTCAAGCACTGCGGTTTCACTTGTTGTTTCAAATAAAAAACAAAACCTTAAATAATGTACGCCGTTAGCTGCATGCAAATTATAAACACCTAAAAAGCCGCTAGGCTTTAAACTTAAACCCGTTTCTTCTAAAAGCTCTCTAGAGGCTGCTTGAGCCAGCGTTTCTTTTTCTTCGAGATGACCTGCAGGTTGATTATAACAAATTCGCTTAGTAAATTTATCTCGCTCTTTAACGAGTAAAAACTGCTGCTTATTTTTTACTATTGCAGCAACAGTTACATGTGGTTTATGCATCTAGAGCACCTTTAATGACGTTGTAATCGCCTGAATTAATATCATCTAAGGTGTAATTACCAATACTGTAGCGAATTAGGCGTAATGTAGGGTGGCCAATATGAGCAGTCATTCTGCGTACTTGCCTATTTTTTCCCTCATTAATTGTAATACTAAGCCATGTAGTTGGGATTGACTTACGTTCACGAACGGGTGGGTTACGTGGCCATATATCAGGTTCGTCAATAATTTTAACATTAGCCGGAAGTGTTAGGCCGTCTTTTAGCTCAACCCCTTTGCATAATGCGTTGATGGATTCGTGAGTGGGCTCACCTTCTACTTGCACCCAATATGTTTTATTTGTTTTTTTATTAGGGGAGGTTAAGGTATTTTGTAATTTTCCGCAGTTTGTTAAAAGTAATAAACCTTCACTGTCACGGTCTAACCTTCCTGCAGCATATACTTCTTTTATAGGGATAAACTGTGCGAGTGTTTGCCTGTTGTCATCGTCGGTAAATTGGCAAAGAACATCAAACGGTTTATTAAAAAGGACAATTTTTCTATCTTTAGAGGCAATTTGCGGCTTTATCTCTCGTCTCCCTGCAGGCTTTTTAAGCGCACTTCGCGAGTAAGTGCGCCCGGTATTACGTTTAGCTGTCGAATCAGGTGTGTTTTTATTGCTCGATTTGTTTTTCATTAAATACACCTAGCTGGCTTTGGTAGTCCGGCAATTTTAGTTGCTTGTTTAGCAGGGCCTTTAGGAAATAATTTGTATAAGTAAATACTATTACCTTTATCTTCTCCAAGCGCTTTAGCCATGGCTTTTACAAGCATACGAATAGCAGGGCTTGTATTGTACTCAAGGTAAAAATTGCGAACGAAGTTTATAACTTCCCAGTGTTGCTCACTCAGGGTTATATTTTCTTGCGCGGCAATAACAGGGGCTAACTCTTTAGTCCACAGTGTGTGATCAAGTAAATAACCTTGTTTGTCGGTGTCAATGTGTAGATTATTAAATTCAAGCATGGGTTACCAAGTAATAGATTGATTGGTTGATAAGGTAAGCGCTACAAATTCTTCATAGCTTATTGCTGTATCGTTGTCTGATAAAGTTATTGCACGCACTTGAATGTCTTGAGCTAGTAATAAAAGTGAATCTGAAAATTGTCTAAATTGTTTTTTAGCAAAACAGGCATCGCCTAACAAAAGTACTTTATCTGTGGGCTGAATTAAGTTTTCAAGTTGATTTGCGCAGTAATTATTTAGCGTTTTAGAAAAAATATGTAGGGTACTCATATGTTCACCACATGTTTTTGGTTTTTAATTAAGGTTTGCTGCTCGCTAAAATTAAGTGTTTGAGCTGCGATGAGTAAATCATGTTTATTTAAACCGTAATCAAAAAGTGACTTTTCACACACATAGATATTTTCAACATCATAGATTTCTAGGGTTTTAATATTTTTAAAGAAATCTTTTATACCAATAGAGTTTGGTTGTTGGTGTTTCTTTAAAGCAAGAACTGCCGGGCCGCTAAACAACCAGCTAACGTTTTGATCTACAGCGGCAAATATTAATGTCATGTCGAGCGCATCACGAATATTTAAATCATCAAATGGGCTGCTTTGGCTTATCACTAAAACGTTAATCATTTAAATTGTATCCACTTATCAGCGTCGCTTGCGAGCATTGCAAATTCGGCTAATCCCGCAACTGCAAATACACTGGTGTTTTTTATAGCTAACCCGCGCTTTTCTGCAGCGGTTACACATAGCATCAGGTTTATATTTTGATCTGCTAATTGTTGCCAAAGGTCTGTTATTTGAAGTTCGTCTGAGGGTAAATCAAAATTATTTGAAGCGTGATATATGCCTTGCTGATATAAAAATATCGCATCTATAGTATGGCCTTGTGCTAAACAAGCTTGAGCAAAGCTAACCAATCGTTGTGTTGTGTCGTGATCAGATGGTGGTGTATGCAATGAGAGTACGAAACGCGGCAAAACAATTCCAATAAAAAAGCCCCAATTAAGGGGCTATTTTAACAGAACTTTTTAATTAGTCATCACTTGCGCCAAGTAGAGCAAGTAAAGACGTAAATAAGTTATATACATTTAAGTATAAAGACACTGTAGCGCGAATGTAGTTTGTTTCGCCGCCGTTGATGATTCTGCTTGTATCAAACAAAATCAAACCAGACATAATTAGAACGACAGCTGCGTTAAGCACCATAAACATTAGCGAGCTGCCAACGAAAATATTAACAATGCTTGCAACGATTACAACAATTAAGCCAACAGTTAAGAAGCCACCCATAAATGAGAAGTCTTTTTTAGTGTTAAGTGCATAAGCAGATAAACCAAAGAAAATAAGTGCTGTAGAACCTAATGCTTGCATAATAAGCATTGGGCCATTAGGCATTGCAGCGTAATGATTTAATAATGGGCCAAGGCCTGCTCCCATTAAGCCTGTAAACGCAAACACCCAAAACACACCAGATGCAGACTCTGCTTTTTTATTTACAACAAATAATAAACCGAAAGAAACTAGTGTAAACACAAGTCCCATAAAGTAAGGTAATTGTAGTGCCATTGAAATACCAGCTGTTACTGCACTAAATGCAAGTGTCATAGCAAGTAAAAAATAGGTGTTTTTAAGTACCTTATTTGTTTCAATGGTCGACATTATCGGTTTAGCGGTATTGTACGATTGATTAAACGCCATTGTAGAGCTCCTTAAAGTGAAACAAGTCTGTTTCGATAATTTAACTAAAATTAGATTACCAACTCTTATATGTTTGGGCAAACCTTTGTAGATCAATAGAGTGTTATTTTTAAATTTAAGTTCCTGAATCTTATAAATAGTTATAATTTGCTTTAAGTTTAAACAAATTAATTGTTTTTTAAGCACTTAAACAATTAATTTAAAAAAAAGCTTCACAAAGGCAATGGGTTTCCCTATTATGCAGGCCGTGCGGAGAGATGGCAGAGTGGTCGAATGCACCGGTCTTGAAAACCGGCATGGGTTTATAGCCCATCTAGGGTTCAAATCCCTATCTCTCCACCACTTATTTAATAAGTGTGTGGTATTAATTATATATCATTCATTTAAAATAAATATTAGTACACTCTTACTAATATTTATAATAGTTTTGGAGAGATGGCAGAGTGGTCGAATGCACCGGTCTTGAAAACCGGCATGGGTTTATAGCCCATCTAGGGTTCAAATCCCTATCTCTCCACCATTATAATAAAGCCCGCTATTTAGCGGGCTTTTTTGTGCCTGCGAATTAAAGCTGTTTTATTTTTCATCTTTTTTAAGCCTTTAGATGAGCATGGCTTCTTACTAGGGCGTGTTGATCTTTGTGGTTTGAAATTTGTTCAACCTAGGGGCGATTAAATCGCGGCGCGAGGTTTGTAACCTAGTGGGCTCGGTAACTGCTCCTGCGTTACCCTATTGGCTTACATCCATGTAAGAATAAGTAAAAACCGAGTAAAGCTTCCGCGTCCTGCTCACGCCCCTTACCTACATCCATGTAGGCAACAAAGAGTTTATCGCCCCTAGGCAGAACCCGAAGGGCAGCGCATGTTTGGCATTTATGCTACGTTATCGCCTATTTATGGGGAGTAACCACACTTCATAGGCTCTGCCTTGCCTAAAAACCAAACATACTGCTGCAAATTCAAGCATCAAAGATCAACACGCCCTAGTGTCCATCATCTGCAATAACTTACAAAGCTTGCGTAAATCTGTATGTAAAATCATCATAAATTACGACCATAGTCTCTGTTTCTAACCTTAAGATCTTGGTGCATGCTTAATACATAGTATTTAGGCTTGTGTATTAAGGATTTTAAATGAAACATCAACTAGCAAAAAGCGTAGGGCTTTCGTTATTATCGCCTGTTATTGTAGGCAGTTTACTTGGTGTTTATTATTCACTTACGCTGGAAGGCGAGTTTGTCTCAATATTTTTAAACTTGTTAATGACTGCTATATCAAATGCACACATTGTAGGCTTAACAATGGCGGCTTTCGTGGTTCCCGGGTATTTACTTATGTTTAAGTATTCAAAGGTTAATTACTCTGGTGTACTAACGCTAGGTTTGTTAGGTGGGGCTATTTTTAGTTACCTCTTGAGTGCCACCACAGGCGAAATATTTTTAATTAATAGTGTTATGTCGGCATTCGCTGCGGGGCTATTTTTATTTGGTCTTCGTAAATCAGCAAAATCATAATTGCAGCTTTATTAATCAAGGGCGCTGATAAACGGCGTAAATTCCTTTTTTTTACCCGCAAAAGGTTCCAATTTTTCACCACAAAGAGTACCTTTAGCTACTGTATGTTTAATAAGAAGTAGTTTGGTATGCAAAAGCACGATTTTTACCAGTCATTAGTTAAGCAAACTGAATCGCTGATTGCCGGTGAATCGAATGTAATTGCTAATATGGCAAATATAAGCGCGCTGTTATTTACCTCTTTAGAAGATGTAAATTGGGCGGGTTTTTACTTTATGGATTCACCGTCAGAATTGGTATTAGGCCCGTTTCAGGGTAATCCTGCATGTATTCGTATTCCAGTAGGAAAAGGTGTATGTGGAACGGCTGCAGCTACATTGCAAACACAATTAATTGAAGATGTGCACGCATTTGATGGGCATATTGCCTGTGATGCGGCGTCAAACTCTGAGATTGTTGTACCTATCATGAAACATGGTAAAATATTTGCAGTGCTAGATATTGATAGCCCTAGTATCTCTCGATTTGATACTGATGACAAAGCAGGCTTAGAGGCATTAATTAAGTGTTTTGAGGCTAGCTTGTAATGAAAGATTTGCTAAATGTTCAAGACTACCTATTTGCTATACAAGATGTTGGCGATTGGGAAGGCGATGAAGAACATGTAGCGGAAACGCTCAATGATTTGATTCACATAGCGTGGGACCGTCTACCAGACGACTCCGAGTGTGAATTTATTGATGAAACAATTAATGGTATTTGGGAACACCTTCGAGGTGATATGGCTGTAATTGAAGCTGACTTCGAAGAGTTGGTCGACTGGGTAATACACTACGTCGATTCGTCCCTTGATGAAAAGATGTGAAAAATAGGTTCTAAAATGGAAACCACAAACAAGCTAAAAGATATTAATGAAGTACTGGAATTCTTATATCAAGAATTTCCTCAGTGTTTTAAACAAAAAGACGGGATCAAACCGCTTAAAGTAGGTATTTTTAAAGATATCGCTGAGCGTATTGAAGGGTCTGAAAAAGTAAGTAAGACTCAAGTACGTCAAGCCCTTAGAAAATACACGTCAAACTGGCGTTATTTAGAAGCTGTGACTAAGTCAGAGTTTCGTATTGACCTTGATGGTAATCAAGGTGAAAAAGTTGAGCAAGAGCACATCGACCATGCACAAAAAGCATTGGAAGAAAGCCGCGCTAAAATGGCTAAACGTAAAAAACAACAGCGTCCACGCCAAGACTCAGATTCAAAATCTTTCAAAAAGAAACCATCTCACGCAAATAAAGCGGGCGAGCGTAGTGCTTCAGCTAACAAACCAGCTAAAGCTGCACCGGCTAAACGTTCAGGAAAAATTGAACCTTTACCAGCAGACGAGGTCAAGGTTAATAACAAGGTTAAGGTTAAACTTGGCCAAGCACTTGTAAATGCAGTAATTACAGAAGTGAACAAAGATGACGTTCACGTTGAATTAGTGACAGGTATGCAAGTTAAAACTAAAGCTGACAGCTTATACATCATTTAAGCTGTAAATAAATTAAGGAGTTGTGTATGAGTAAAAAGTTTACGCTCATTCCGTTAGTTGCTGCCCTGTTTTCAGGTTCATTATTTGCTGCTGTAGAAGCCGTTACAATCGACGATTTACCTCAGCTCAAGCAAGAAAGTCAACATGGAACTGCCAGCAAACGAGTGGCTAGCTTATTTACTCGTTCACATTACACACCGGTTCGATTTAACGATGAGCTTTCTAGTAAAGTCTACGATCGTTATATTGAATCCCTTGATTTTAATAAAAGCGTTTTTTTAGCAAGCGATGTTGCGTCTTTTGATCAATACCGTGACGACTTTGATAACGCTTTGACTACCGGCAAATTAGGTTTCACGTTTGATATTTTCAACTTAAGCCTTAAGCGTCGTTTTGAACGTTATGAATATTCACTTACATTGCTTGAAAAAGAAATGACGTTTGATAAAGAAGACGAATACTTTTTTGATCGAGAAGATGCAGCGTGGCCAACATCTCAAGCTGAGCTTGATGAAATTTGGCGTGAGCGTGTTAAATACGATGCTTTACGTTTAAAAATGACCGGTAAAGATTGGGACGGTATTAAAGAAGTACTGACCAAGCGTTATAAAAATGCGCAAAAACGTTTGGTGCAATCAAATTCAGAAGATGCATTTCAAATTGTAATGAATTCACTCGCACGTAGTATTGAGGCGCATACGTCTTATTTATCGCCACGTCGTGCAGAGCAATTCAAAATGGACATGGACCTAGAGCTTGAAGGTATAGGTGCAGTATTAAGTCCAGATGAAGATTACACTGTTATTCGCAGCTTAGTGCCGGGTGGCCCTGCTGATAAAACAGATCAAATTAAAGCTGATGACCGTATTATTGGTGTTGCCCAAGATGGCGAAGAATTTGTAGATGTAATTGGCTGGCGTTTAGATGACGTAGTTGATTTAATTAAAGGCCCTAAAGGCACTAAAGTACGCTTGCAGTATTTAAAAGGTGTTGACGCTCATGGCGCACCTAAAGTAGTTGAAATCACGCGTGATAAAATCCGCTTAGAAGATAGAGCAGCTAAGTCAGAAGTATTTGAGGCAAAATATTCTGATTTAACAAGTAAAATAGGGGTGATTGAAATCCCAGGTTTTTACAACAACCTATCAAAAGACGTCAAAGTTGAATTAGCAAAGCTTAA
Source organism: Pseudoalteromonas carrageenovora IAM 12662 (assembly GCF_900239935.1). Taxonomy (NCBI): domain Bacteria; kingdom Pseudomonadati; phylum Pseudomonadota; class Gammaproteobacteria; order Alteromonadales; family Pseudoalteromonadaceae; genus Pseudoalteromonas; species Pseudoalteromonas carrageenovora. Next base: position 1,989,939 of record NZ_LT965928.1, on the reverse strand, counting down.
AGAAGAAAAAGTGGATGGCATTATCATCGACTTACGCCAAAATGGTGGTGGTTCTTTATATGAAGCAACACAGCTGTCAGGCTTGTTTTTTGACCAAGGCCCTGTTGTTCAAATTCATACTTTAAATAACCGTATTGAAGAGCAAAAAGACCGTGATGGCATTACTTATTACGACGGCCCATTAACTGTATTAGTCGATCGCTATAGTGCATCTGCGTCTGAAATATTTGCAGCCGCTATGCAAGACTATGGTCGTGCAGTTATTATTGGCGAGCAAACCTTTGGTAAAGGTACTGTACAGCAACACAAAGGCTTAGGCCGTGCTTACGATTTGTACGATAATGCGCTTGGCAGTGTGCAATATACAATTGCTAAATTTTACCGTATAAATGGTGGTAGCACGCAGCACAAAGGCGTTATTCCTGATATTTCGTTTCCATCAGCAATTGACCCAGCAGAGTGGGGCGAAAGTAAACAAGATAATGCTTTACCTTGGGATAGTATCGTAAAAGCGAAATACAAAAAATTAGGTAATTTAACGCCTATCATTACTTATTTAGAAAAAAACCATGAGCAACGCATTAAAGCAGAGCCTGAGTTTAATTATGTATTTGATGATATAGCCCGTTATAACGAAGAAAAAGATCGTAAAACTATTTCTCTAGTTGAAGCTAAGCGCATCGAAGAGAAAGACGAAGGCGAAGCACGTGCACTTGTGCGTACAAATGAGCGTCTTAAACGTTTAGGGAAAGACCCAATTGAAAATCTAGACGACGCACCTGAAATAATCGAAGAGTTAGACCCGTTTTTAGAAGAAGCGGCGTTGATCACTCAAGATTATATTAAATATGGGCGTATCGCTAAAAAGTAACCACTGGTTTTACCTCTATAAAAAAGGCGCTTTAGCGCCTTTTTTACTACCCATAATTTAGTAAATTGTTATAATCGCCTATTACTTTAAGTTGGGTTACCTTATTGTGCTCAATTTATGCGTTAACCGTTCAAAAATAATAATTAAACACGCAGCGAATGTGTGTAGGAGTCTCTATTTTGAAGCCATTGGAAGATAAACCAATTAAGCCCGCCTCGTTTTTTGATGCACTAATTCCCATCTCTGTATTAATCTGCTTACTCGGTGCCGCTGTATATTTATTTGGTGATAACTCATCATCAGGCCCTAACCAAATTGCACTTTTATTTGCTACTTTTGCAGCCGCTTTAATTGGCCTAAAAAATGGTTATACCTGGAAAAAACTTGAGCAAGCAATGATTGAGGGAATTACACTTTCACTTGGTGCAATTTTAATATTATTGATGGTGGGTGCTTTAATTGGTACTTGGTTACTCTCGGGTACTGTACCCACTTTAATTTATTATGGCCTACAGGTTATTAACCCTAGTTGGTTTTATGCAGCGAGCTGTTTAATTTGTGGCATTGTAGCTATGAGTATTGGTAGTTCGTGGACGACAGCAGCTACTATAGGTGTTGCCTTGTTAGGTGTAGCAACTGGCCTCGGGCTTGAGCAAACAGTTACCGCAGGTGCAGTTATATCGGGTGCTTATTTTGGCGACAAATTAAGCCCACTATCCGAGACAACAAACTTAGCACCAGCAGTTGTAGGCGCTGATTTATTTGAGCACATACAGCACATGCTATGGACAACCGTTCCTAGCTTTGTAATTGCACTGATTATATTTATATTTATGGGCTTTAATGCCACTGCTTCGAGTGAAGCAGGGCGAATAGAAGAAATAACAGTAATTTTACAACAAAACTTTAATATTGGTTTTGAAATGCTCATTCCACTTATTGTCCTATTAGTATTAGCAATTAAAAAAATGCCAGCTTTTCCTGCTATTTCCATTGGAGCTGTTGTTGGTGCAGTATGGGCAATGTTGTTTCAATCAGACTTAATTGCGAGTCAAATTGATGTATCTCAAGGACAATTAGTGGGTTACTTTAAACTAATATGGACAACCTTTTTTGATGGTTTTAGTGTAGATACTGGTGATGACAAAATGGACTCATTATTAAGTGGTGGTGGTATGGCAGGAATGCTTACAACCACATGGCTTATAATGACTGCGCTTATGTTTGGCGCTATTATGGAAAAAACAGGATTGTTAGACATTTTTGTTAAGAGCATATTAAAAGTTGCTAAAAGTACAGGGTCTTTAATTGCCTCTACTATTGCTACGTGTGTGGGTACAAATATTATTGCAGCTGATCAATATATAGCTATAGTTGTACCTGGACGAATGTTTAAAGACGAGTACGAAAAACGTGGCCTAAAGCCCGTAAATTTATCTCGTACGCTTGAAGATGGTGGCACAATTACAAGCCCGCTGATCCCGTGGAATACATGTGGTGCTTATATGCAAAGTGTTTTACTAATAAACCCATTTGACTATGCATTGTATGCTTTCTTTAATTTGATTAACCCATTCTTAGCTATTGTTTATGCCTATTTAGGTATTAAAATTTTACGTATTAAACCTAAGCAATCAGCTTAAACTAAACAGCTCCTTTATTTAAAGGAGCTTTTTTTGGAGTATTTATGACTGCACCTACTAAGCCTCAAGCGCAATATTTAAAAGACTATAAAGCCCCAAATTTTTTAATTGAGCACACTGAGCTCACTTTCGACTTGCAACCACTCACAACTAGAGTGACGGCTTTACTTACTCTTCAGCGTGCCGATAATAACAATACGCCGCTAGTGCTTGATGGTATAGATTTACGCTTAGTGTCTTTATCTGTAGGGGGAGCTGCTATAACGGATTACCAAATAGTGGGTGAGCAACTTATTATTAATAATCTGCCAGAGCAGTGCCAATTAAGCATTGTGACTGAAATATCTCCGCAAACTAATACCTCACTAGAGGGGTTGTATTTATCTGGTGGTGCTTATTGTACCCAGTGTGAAGCGCAAGGCTTCAGAAAAATAACCTACTACATGGATAGACCAGATGTGCTTGCTACATTTGATGTAACCATTATTGCAGATAAAAAATACCCGCAACTACTATCCAATGGTAACCAAGTAGACAGTGGAGAAACACAAGATGGCCGCCACTTTGTTAAGTGGCAAGACCCATTTAAAAAGCCAAGTTACTTGTTTGCTCTTGTAGCGGGTGATTTTGATGTACTTAAAGATACCTACACAACTAAAAGTGGTAGAGATGTTGAGCTTGCATTATTTGTTGATAAAGGTAATTTATCTAAAACACCACATGCTATCGCGTCACTTAAAAAAGCAATGCAGTGGGATGAGGAGCGATTTAACTTAGAATATGATTTAGATATTTACATGATTGTAGCCGTAGATTTTTTCAATATGGGTGCAATGGAAAATAAAGGGCTAAACGTATTTAACAGCAAGTGTGTATTAGCAAATCAAGAAACAGCCACAGATAAAGATTACCATACGATTGAGTCAATCGTGGGTCACGAATACTTTCACAACTGGACGGGTAACCGTGTTACTTGCAGAGACTGGTTTCAGTTATCGTTAAAAGAAGGTTTAACGGTTTTTAGGGATCAAGAATTTAGCAGTGATATAGGCTCTCGTGCCCTCAACCGTATTGATGCAGTAAAAGTAATGCGTACTCACCAGTTTAGTGAAGACGCAGGCCCAATGGCACATCCAATACGCCCTGAAAAAGTAATAGAAATGAATAACTTTTACACCGTTACCGTTTACGATAAAGGTGCTGAAGTAATACGCATGATGCATACCTTATTAGGGGAAGAAAGCTTTCAAAAAGGGATGGATCTGTATTTTGAAAGACATGATGGGCAAGCTGTCACCTGTGATGATTTTGTAAGTGCCATGAGTGATGCGTCAGGTGTCGATTTGCAGCAATTTAAGCGTTGGTATAGCCAATCAGGAACTCCTCGATTAAATGTAGAACAAAGCTTTGATAACGACACAAATACATACTCGTTAATAATAAAGCAGTGTGCACCTAGCAATCAGCCTGAAAATAAGCCTCTACATATTCCTTTTGCCATTGAGCTTTTAGATGCCAATGGACAAAGTATTGAGCTTGAGTACAAAGGGGAAAAGCAAGATCACGTACTTAATGTTACAAGCAAAATACAAACGTTCAGTTTTGATAATATAGCCACTAAGCCTGTTGCCGTTTTACTTGAGGATTTTTCTGCGCCTTGTATTTTGACTCAACAAACTACGCAAACCGAGCTGCTGCATATAATGCGCTTTGCTCGTAGTGACTTTTCTCGCTGGGATGCGCAACAACAACTGTTTATTAAAGCTGTAAAATCACAAATTAGTGATGCAAGTAATAGCGCATTAAGTGCTGATATAATAAATGCACTTCGTGTACTTATTAGTACTAAAGAGGGTGATTTAGCGTTAATTGCTGAATTACTTAAAATACCAAGCTTTGACACATTAGCTGCTGAATTTGATGTAATTCCTGTTGATGAAATAATAAAAGTAACCCATACATTTGAGCAGCAAATTGCTGATGAGCTAAGTGATGAGTTTGTTAATTGCTATAATTCGCTTCAAGATGATGGCAGTGTAAGCGCAAGTGCTGTTGCAAACCGTGCTTTAAAACAATTATGTTTGCATTACCTTGCTAAAACACAAAAAACGGAAGCTATTACGTTTATTAATGAAGCTGCAAACTCAAACAACATGACCAATGTGCTAAGCGCCTTAAGTGCTGCTGTAAAAGCATTAAATCCAATTCAACACACTCTTTTGAGTCATTTTGATAGCCAATGGCGCCATGATGTATTAGTTATGGATAAATGGTTTGCGCTTCAAGCAATGCAGTCGGGCAATGATGCCATAGATAACATTAAAGCGTTGTATGAACACCCATGTTTTGATTTTTCAAACCCAAACCGCGTACGTGCCCTTGTAGGCAGCTTTAGCCATTTTAATACTGCACAATTTCATCGTGCAGATGGTAAAGGGTATGAACTATTAGGCGATTTACTGATAAAGCTTAACGCTATAAATCCGCAGAATGCATCGCGAATGCTAACACCATTTATGTCATGGAAGCGCTATGATGATGCACGCTCTCAAGCTATGAAACAGCAGTTACAACGCTTAGCTGACCTTGACGGGTTGAGTGACGATCTTTATGAAAAGGTAGAAAAAGCGCTCGCATAAATGATTGAGTATTATTTTAGTATTAGATTGAGCTATAACGAATGTATGGATTACTACCATGGTCGTTTTAGCTCGTTACAGGTAGTTGAAGATAGCGGCAAGACAATTCGTTTTGCTGCTACTCATTTAAGGCCCTTTATATCAAGCATAGGTATACGAGGCCGTTTTAGACTTTTGCTCACCCCTGAGAATAAATTTATCCGCCTTGAACGAGTGGCCTAACACTCGGTTTTTATGTTATAAAACAATAAAAATATTATCTTTTTGTTAATTTCAATTTGTTCTATTGTTAATTTACGTGTATAAATTATCTGGTATGACGTCTTACCAATACGTAAACGTCAGCTAAGAAATATAAATAACTGATTGAATGCGACCATTTGTAATTTGTTTAATTCGCTTCTATCGTTACGATTACACTAAAAACAATAACTTGATCACACAAAATGACCCGCGACAGGGGGGAACCACAATGATAAGAAGATCGCTTTTTGTTAAAAACAAAATCGCTATAGGTTTAGCAGCCGCTAGCTTAGGTTTATCAGCAGCAAGTTCACACGCTGCAACGTTTGAAGCTGGAGGTTTTGATATCACCTTCGATTCAACCTTTTCATATGGCCAAAGTATCCGTGTTGAAGATAGAGACTTCAGTCTTATTGGTAAAAGTAACAATCCAGCATTTGACTGGTCAGGTTACAACCCAGCACTAAATAACACTATATATTCATCACAAGACGTTTGGGCCCAACCAGGCTCTTATTCTAACAACGGTGATGCTGGTAACTTAAACTTTGATAGCGGTGATTCATTCTCAAAATTATTAAAAGGAACACACGACCTTTCAATAACTAAAGATAATTACGGTTTGTTCACACGTTTTATGTACTTTTATGATTTTGAGTTGATGGATGGTGATCGCGCTTATTCAAACCCAACTTCTGGTGAAGGTGTTGACCCGTGTGACGATAAAGATACAAAAGAGCAAAGCTGTGCAGATATCCGTTTACTAGATGCATACGTTTGGGCTAATTTTGATTTAAACGACGGGAATAACCCATTATCAATTCGCTTAGGTCAACAAGTAGTTAACTGGGGTGAAAGCACACTTATATCTCATGGTATTAACGTAAACCCTGTTGATATAGATCGTTTAAAAGCCCCAGGTGCTGAGCTTAAAGAAGCATTTATTCCGGTAGGCATGCTTTGGGCCTCACTTGGTATTACCGAAAATATTACACTTGAAGGTTTTTACCAGTACCAGTGGCATGAAACTCGCCTCCCTGCAGCGGGTACGTACTTTTCTACAAATGACTTTGCAGCAGAAAATGGTTATCAACAAAATGTTCAACTTGGTTTTACTTCAAACCCAGATATTGACGTTGCTTTTTTAACGGATAGCTTAAATAACTTAACGTCTGATTTTGCAATGGCAGCTGCGGCGCAGGGTATTGATCCTGCAAGTGCACAAGGCCAAGCATTACTTGCAAGCATGTACCTATCGTACCCAACGAAAGTTGCGCTTAAAGGTAAAGGCGATAATGGTAAATCTGAGCCTGATGATGGTGGTCAATATGGTTTACGTTTAGGTATGTTTTTACCTGAGTGGAACGATACAGAAATTGCACTTTATCATGTAAATTACCACAGTCGTCGTCCTCTGATTTCAGGTCGTGTATCAAACTTTTCCAATGCATCTATTGCGCAAGATTTAGCGATGATCATGACTACAGAAATCACCTCAGATAATGTAGCTGATTTAACTGCGTTTTCTAAAGCTGAAAATGAATACCCAGAAGACATCAAGCTTTATGGTTTAAGCTTTAATACGACAATTGGTGAAACAGCTTTTGCAGGTGAGTTTGCATTTAGGCAAGATGAACCTCTACAAATTGATGACGTAGAGCTTCTTTACACTGCTATGCCTGAGCAATTGGCTGTTGCTGGTATTCGTCCTGATTTTGCGGGTATTTCGCAAATGAGTATAGGCGATGCGGTAAGTTCTGTTGCTGCAGGCGAAGTTGCTAAAGGTTATATTGAACGCGATACATCGCAAATTCAGTTTACGGCAACACATTTATTTGGCCCTTCACTAGGTGCTGATAGCTGGGCTGTAGTTGGTGAAGTGGGTGCAGTTAAAATTCACGATATGCCAGGCTACGACGAAATGCGTCTAAATGTGTCAGGTACCGGTCGAAGTGGTGTTATTACAGGCCCAGGAACAACTGATTACTCTACGTTACAACTGGGCCTTTCAAACGGTGCAGAGCAAAAGTCATTTGCAACAGCATCATCTTGGGGTTACCGACTTATTGCTAAAGGTGATTATTTTAACCTTTACAACGGTATTAACTTCTCTCCACGTTTTGTATTTTCTCATGACGTAAATGGTAATACGCCAGATCCTATGTTCTTATTTATCGAAGATCGTAAATCTTTAGGCGCTACTATGAACTTTAACTACCAAAATGCTTGGTCATTAGATGTAAGCTATAACTCATTTTGGGGTGGCGGTGGTATTAATACCTTCTCAGACCGCGATTACGTTTCTTTTAACTTAAAATATTCAATCTAGGGGTAACATTACTATGATTAAAAAACCTACCCTCATCGCTACTGCATTTTGTAGCTTATTTGCAAGCAGTGCCGCATTGGCAAAAATGAGCGCTGACGAAGTTGCTCGTTTAGGACAAGACTTAACCCCATTGGGTGCTGAAAAAGCAGCTAATGCAGATGGCTCTATTCCAGCTTGGAACAACGGAATTACAACTGCACCAAAAGGCTATGAGCCTGGCATGCATCATCTAGACCCATATACTGCAGACAAAGTACTTTTTACTATTGATAAAACAAATATCGATAAGTACAAAGCTAACTTGAGCCCAGGTCAAATTGCATTAGTTGAAGCATACCCAGATACATTTAAAATGCCTGTGTATGAAACTCGCCGTTCTGCGTCATACCCTCAATTTGTATATGATGCAACTAAAAAGTTTGCTGCTACTGCTGAATTAGTTGAAGGTGGGAATGGGATTAAAAATACTGCAATAGGTATTCCTTTTCCAATTCCTAAAACGGGTTTAGAAGCAATTTGGAATCATTTATTGCGTTATCGTGGGCAGTCAATTGAACGCTTTGGCGGTCAAGCGGCGCCAACAGCATCAGGCTCTTACAACTATGTAGGTTTTGATGAGCAGTTATTAGTTAAATACTCTGATCCAAGTGCAACACCTGCAGAGCTTCAAGACTCAAACATTTTGTTTAAATTTAAACAAAGCGTTACAGAGCCTGCGCGTTTAGCGGGTACCGCATTATTAGTTCATGAAACAATGGACCAAATTTTAACACCTCGTCAAGCATGGACTTATAACTCAGGCCAGCGTCGCGTGCGCCGTGCACCTAACGTAGCTTATGATGCACCAGGTACAGCGGCTGATAGCTTACGTACAACTGATGACTTTGATATGTTTAACGGTTCTCCAAATCGTTACAACTGGACGTTAAAAGGTAAGCAAGAGTTATATATTCCGTATAACAGCTATAAACTTCACAGCGACAAGCTTGAGTATGATGACATCTTAAAACCAGGTCATATCAACCCAGAACATACACGTTACGAAAAACATCGTGTATGGGTTGTAGAAGCAAACTTAAAAGATGATACGCGCCATATATACAAAAAACGTGTATTTTATATTGATGAAGATAGCTGGCAAGTACAGGTTACGGATATTTATGATAACCGCGACCAACTTTATCGTGTAGCTATGGCTTATGGTCTTAACTATTACGAAGTACCTACACAGTGGAGTACGCTTGAAGTTTATCACGATTTGAATTCTCGTCGTTATTTAGCGATTGGTTTAGATAACCAAGAAAAAATGTACGATTTTTCACAGTCGTTTAATGATAACGAATTTACATCAAGCGCTCTACGTCGCGCTGGAAGATAGTAATAAATTAGGCACTTAACTTTAGTTAAGTGCCTTTTCCTTTCACATCGCGTTTGTCTAATATCAAATCGCGCAACGTTTTCCTCAGTATATAAAGACAAACAATTATCTCGTTCAAGGCGATTAAAATTTATGAAGTATTTGGTATATGCCAGCCTGATTATAAGCGGTGCGAGTGTTGCACAAGAAGCTCCTCAAAATGCAATCAGTGCAATTAATGCAGATAAGACGCTATTAACTGATATTACAGATACAGGTAATGGCTTAATTGCAGTTGGTAAACATGGCACAGTAATAAAGAGCCTATCAGGCGATAAGTGGCAACAAGCTGAACTTGTACCAACTCAAGTGCTATTAACAGCTGTTGATTTTAGCAGTGAAAAAAAGGGTTGGGCTTGTGGGCACGACGCTACAATTATTAATACGACTGATGGCGGTAATAACTGGCAGTTACAACAAGTTAAACCTGAATTAGACAAACCTTGCCTCGATATTTTATTTGAAGATGATTTAAACGGTTTTGCAGTCGGCGCATACGGCATGTTTTATCATACTAGTGATGGTGGAAAGCATTGGCAAAAACGCTTTTTAGACTCGCTATTATTTAGTGAAGATAGAGACTATCTCAACGATTTAAAAGAAACTGACCCTGAAGGCTATGAAGCTGAAACTGCCTCTATTTTACCTCATTTTAACCGTATAGAAAAAACAGATAATGGTTTAATGCTCGTTGGTGAAATGGGTTTAATGGCTACAAGCACCGATAATGGGCAAACCTGGGTTCGACTTGAAGAAATATACCCAGGTTCATTTTTTGCGCTTGCCTCTGATAGCGAACAAGAAATTGTAGCAGGACTTCGTGGTAATGTTTTTGTTAAGCAAAATAATGAACAGCAATGGCAGCATTTCGAAAATATTAAAACAGCCACCATCAACAGCATTATTAATTACAATAATAAACAATGGCTGATGCTAGCTAACAGTGGTGTTATTTTTCATCTACAGGATGGATTATTAACGCATGAACAACTCGCCGACGGTAAAGCCATTCTTGATGGCACAATTTTAAATAATAAACTAATTATGGCGACTGAAGACGGCATTAAAGTGAAGGAGTTAACCCCTTAATGCATAAGTTACTCGATTTTATTGAAAAGGCGATTTTTAGACATCGCTTAATTATGCTTATAAGTTTTGCACTTATAACGTGTTTGCTTGCATTTAAAGCAACTCAGATTCAACTTGATGCGTCATTTAATAAAAACATCCCGTTAAATCACGATTATATGAAAGTGTATACCAAACACGAAAAACAGTTTGGCGGCGCTAATAGTATTTTAATTTCGGTATGTGACGACAGCGGTAATATTTTTAACCCTGAGTTTTTTACTCAATTAAAAGCAGTACACGATCAACTTTATTTCATTCCTGGTGTTAACCGTCCATTAGTAAACTCTATATTTTCTCCAAGTGCTCGTTTTGTTGAAGTGGTAGAGGATGGTTTTGCTGGCGGCCCAATTATTCCTGCAAACTTTAAAGCTGATGCACGTGGTTTAGGTGTTGTTAAAGAGAACATCGAAAAAGCTAAAGTAGTAGGACGCATGATTGCAAGTGACTACTCTTGTGCCATGGTGAGCGCTCAATTACTCGAAACTGATCCGCAGACTCAGCAAAAACTTGATACCTTAGCGTTTGCTCAAAAACTTGAAACCGACTTACGAGAGCCGTTAAGCACTGATAAAGTGAGTATTCATATTATTGGTTTTGCAAAAATGGCCGGCGATATTGCTGAGGGTGCAAAAGGGGTTGTCTTATTTTTTGCAATTGCGATTGCTTTTACCTTTATTATGGTTTGGTTATTTTGCGGTAGCTTAAAGCTGACTATTTTACCTATAGCGTGTTCAATTATTGCCGTAGTGTGGCAGTTAGGATTGCTTTCTAGCTTAGGGTTTGGACTAGACCCAATGTCTATTTTGGTCCCGTTTTTAGTATTTGCCATAGGTGTGAGCCATGGCGTGCAGATGATAAATGCGATTGGCAAAAAAGTGGGTGAAGGAAAAACTACACGTATTTGCTGTCAATCAAGCTTTAGAGCTTTACTAGTACCGGGTGGTATCGCACTACTTTCAGACACAGTTGGCTTTTTAACGTTACTTACCATTGATATTGGTATTATTCGCGAGCTGGCGATAACAGCAAGCTTAGGTGTTGCTGTAATTATTTTTACTAATTTAATCTTGCTGCCTGTATGGGCTTCATATATGAATTTTGAAAACAGCGTCCATATTCAATCGGGCGATGCCGAAAAACCAAATATGCTAGATAAAATTAGAGACGTTTTAGTTAAAGCAACCGATCCTAAAATAGCTAAAATGATTATTGGATTTACGCTTGTATTGTTTGCTTTGGGTTATTGGCAGGCAGATAAGATGCGTATTGGTGATTTACACGCAGGGGCGCCATCTCTGCATCAAGATGCGCGCTATAATCAAGATACATTCTTAATATCTGATAAATATACTATCTCGTCTGATATCTTAAAGGTAATTGTAGAAGCATATCCTGCTGCATGTACTGAACACGATGTTATGCAGCGTATTAGTCGTTTTCAATATAAAGTTGAAAATGTAACTGGGGTGCAATCTGCTGTGAGCTTAAGCTCTGTAGCGCAATCTGTTAACGCAGGTTATAACGAAGGGAATTTAAAATGGCAAAGCCTACCACGTAATTCTGCAAGCTTAGTTCAATCAACAGCGCGTGTAGAAACCAGTACCGGGCTTTTAAATGGTGATTGCTCTGTTATGCCAGTGATTATATTTTTAGATGATCACAAAGCACAAACAATCGATACGGTAATTCAAAGCGTTAAGCAATTTGCACAAGAAGAGGGTACAGACAAATTAGCCTTTAGATTAGCTTCAGGCCCTGTAGGTGTTATGGCGGCAACAAATGAGTCAGTATCAGCGGCGCAAATCCCTATGATGCTTTATGTGTATGGCGCTGTAATCATTTTGTGTTTACTGAGTTTTAAAAGTGTAAAAGCAACGATAGCAGTTGTTCTGCCACTTTATATTGTATCAACCCTTGCACAAGCTTTAATGGTGCAGTTAGAAATTGGTTTAACAGTATCTACATTGCCAGTAATTGCACTAGGCGTTGGTATTGGTGTTGATTACGGTATTTATATATTGTCGTCGATGATGGGGCAGCTTAAGCAAAATGTACCGCTTAGTGTCGCTTATCGAAATGCACTTGTAGAGCGAGGCAGTGCAGTACTCTTTACGGGGATCACACTTGCTATTGGTGTGAGTACTTGGATTTTCTCAGATCTTAAATTCCAAGTTGATATGGGCATACTGTTAACCTTCATGTTTTTAGTGAATATGTTAGGTGCAGTGCTGTTATTACCTGCAATTGGTAGCTTGCTCTGGACTGACCAGAAAAAATAATGTGAATAATTTTGCTCCTAAATGGCCTGTATAGGCCATTTATATCTATAATTTGTGAATAGATGACCAAATAGCTGAAATGCTTAAAATGTTTTCATCGAAAAGGCTGTTTATTAGCTGTAAAAGGGTTAGAATTTAACTGACTCCACACTAATAAATCGCTGTACAAATATTCTGCTTTTTAGCAGCAATAGATTAAGGAACATACAATGACACGAAATGAAGGCCAAGCCTCGGTTATCTTAGATAATGTCTGTAAGCTTATCCAGAAAAAAGTTCACGCTGATAATGTGTTACTCGTTGAAAAATTCGCCAAAGCCTTGTACAGCAATATGTCTAAAGAGGATTTGGCACACCGCAACGATAGTGACCTTTATGGCGCAGCACTAAGCCTTTGGAATTCGCTAGAAAAAAATACCACTGATGACGCTTTTATTCGCGTTTTTAATCCTGAAGTGGCAAAAGACGGCTGGCAGTCGTCACACACTATCGTAGAGATAATTACGAAAGACATGCCATTTTTAGTAGACTCAGTGCGTATGGCCATGACGCGCGAAAATATTGCCTCTCACTTATTACTTCACTGCCCATTAAAAATTCAACGCGATAGTGATGCAAAAATCTCTGGCTTATCAAATTTAAAAGCAGAACAAGAATCAACATCAACCAAAACTGTTTTCTTCATTGAAATTGACCGTCAAACAGATACATCTGTGATTGAGTCTTTCAAAAAAGAACTTGAGTCTGTATTAGTTGATGTCTCTATTGCTGTAGATGATTGGCAGCCAATTCGTAAAAAGTTAGTTTCGGTAATTAAAGAGTTACCTAAACGTCATCACAAAAAAAGCAAACACGAAATATCAGAAACAACAGAGTTTTTAGACTGGTTAGCTAAAGATAACTTTACGCTAATGGGCTACCGTGAATATGAATTATGCCCAGTTCAAGGTGATTACCAATTAAAAGGTAAAATGGACACAAGCCTAGGCTTGATGAAAAACTCTACAGAAGAGCATTCACGTTTATTATCAGAGTTACCTGAAGTCGCTCGTCAAGAAGCTCGTAGTAGCAATTTACTTATTCTAACAAAAACTAACTCCGTTTCTCGCGTGCATCGCCCGGCTTACATCGACTACGTAGGTATTAAACGTTTTGACGATGAAGGGAATGTTATTGGCGAAGACCGCTTTATTGGTTTGTTCTCTTCAAGTTTTTACAATAACAGTGCAGCTGATGTACCTGTATTAAAAAGTAAAATTAATCGTATTATGGATATGTGTGACTTTGCTAAAGGCACTCATGCTTATAAAGCGGTATTAAATATTTTAGAAACCTACCCACGGGACGAACTAGTTCAAGCACGCGAAAGCGAACTTTTAGAAGTTGCTATGGGCGTTTTACAAGTACAAGAGCGTGACATGTGTCGCTTATTTGTACGTAAAGATGCATATGGCCGTTTCTTATCTTGTATGGTTTACGTTCCGCGTGAGCGTTATAACACCGCTCTGCGTCGTGAAACCCAAGATATTTTAGCTAATGCATTTAATTCTGACGATAAAGTCGAATTTACTACTTATTTCTCTGAGTCAACACTTGCGCGTACTCATTACACCGTTCGTGTGACCGACAACAATATCGAATATAACGTGAAAGACATCGAAAACAATTTAGTAGAAGCTGCGCGAACGTGGGAAGACAAACTACAATCTGCACTATTAGAATCTGCAGGCGAAGCACGCGGTAACGATTTAAACCGTAAATACTGCAATGCATTTGCACGCTCATATAAAGATGAAGTATTGCCAAGTGCTGCGGTTGTAGATATTGAAAAGTTAGAATTACTTAGTGACGAAAACAAGTTAGAAATGCTGTTTTACCGTCCACAAGAAGAAGCTAACAGCAATATTGTACGTTTGAGCTTATTTCATAAAGATGAGCCAATTCATTTATCTGATGTTATGCCAATGCTTGAAAACTTTGGCTTACGCGTTGTTGGCGAAACGCCGTATTCAGTTAAAACAAGCGATGGGCGTATTAATTGGATCATGGACTTCTCGATGCTAATCGATAGCAAAGGGATGGCTGACTTTGATAAAATTTCAGCACGTTTTCGTGCTGCGTTAACTAACGTTTGGGGAAACCGCTTAGAGAATGACGGCTTTAACCGTTTGGTGTTAATGGGCGGCTTAACAGGTCGTGAAGCCTCCATTTTACGCGCTTACGCTAAGTACATGCGCCAAATCGGTGTTACTTTCTCGCAAAGCTACATTGAAAGTACGTTTGCAAATTACCCTAATATTGCAGCGCAAATTGTAAATTTATTTGCTAAAAAGTTCTCAGTTAAAAGCCCTGCGAGTGCTAAAACTCTCGAAAAATTAAGTTCTCAAATATACCTAGAGCTTGAAAACGTAGCAAACCTTGATGATGACCGTATTATACGTTTATACGTAGATATGATTGTTGCTACGTTACGTACTAACTATTTCCAAAAAGATGATGCAGGCCAGTTTAAATCGTATGTGTCGTTTAAAATACAGCCAAGCCTAATTCCAGATGTACCACTTCCACTTCCTGCGTTTGAGATTTTTGTATATTCTCCGCGCGTTGAAGGTGTGCATTTACGCTATGGTAAAGTTGCTCGTGGTGGACTTCGTTGGTCAGACCGTCGTGAAGATTTCCGTACTGAAGTACTAGGCTTAGTTAAAGCGCAACAAGTTAAAAATACAGTAATTGTACCTGTAGGCTCTAAAGGTGGTTTTGTATGTAAACAGCTACCAAGTGAACGCGAGGCGTTTATTAAAGAAGGCCAAGAGTGTTATAAAATATTCATTCGTGGGCTTTTAGATATAACTGATAACATTGAGCGCGGCGAAATTGTGCCTGCTAGAGATGTTGTTCGCCACGATGAAGACGATGCTTATTTAGTTGTTGCAGCCGATAAAGGAACCGCTACGTTCTCTGATATCGCAAATGGCATAGCCAATGAATATAACTTCTGGTTAGGTGATGCATTTGCATCAGGCGGCTCTGTAGGTTACGACCATAAGAAAATGGGTATTACCGCCAAAGGCGCGTGGGAGTCTGTTAAACGTCATTTCCGTGAAATGGATATTGACTGTCAAACTACCGATTTTACTGTAGTGGCAATTGGTGACATGGCAGGGGATGTATTTGGTAATGGTATGTTGTTATCTAAGCATATTCGTTTACAAGTAGCATTTAACCACATGCACATATTTATTGATCCGAATCCTGATGCAGCTACGTCTTACCCAGAACGTGAGCGTTTATTTAATTTACCGCGTTCATCGTGGGAAGATTACAATAAAGAATTAATTTCTGCTGGTGGTGGTGTTTTCTCTCGTGCTGCTAAATCAATTACGCTTAGCCCAGAAATGAAAAAAATGTTGGGCACTAAAAAAGCAAGCATGACGCCTAATGAGCTAATGAAAGCCTCATTAATGATGAACTTTGATTTATTATGGAATGGCGGAATTGGAACATACATTAAACACTCTAAAGAAACCGATGCTGATGTAGGGGACCGTGCAAACGATGCACTACGTATCAACGGTAAAGAGTTAGGCGCTAAAATAATTGGTGAAGGTGGTAACTTAGGCGCCACTCAATTAGGTCGTATTGAGTTTGCTGCTAAAGGCGGACGTGTAAATACAGACTTTATTGATAACGTTGGTGGTGTAGCGTGTTCAGATAACGAAGTTAACATCAAGATTTTATTAAATGGTTTAGTAGCTGAAGGTGATTTAACGCGTAAACAGCGTGATGAGCTGCTTTATTCGATGACTGATGAAGTGTCTGAATTAGTACTTAAAGATTGTTACCGTCAAACGCATACAATTTCTATCACGCAGTCTAAAGGGGCTTCCACCCTTAAAGAAAAAATTCGCTTTATTCATGCTCTTGAAAAAGAAGGCAAGTTAAACCGCGCTATAGAGTTTATTCCAAGCGATGAAGAATTAGCAGAACGTGCAGCAGCGGGTAAAGACTTAACTCGCCCTGAGCTCTCTGTACTTGTATCTTACGCAAAAATGGTATTAAAAGAGTCATTAGTAACAGAAGAAATTACT
This sequence comes from Pseudoalteromonas carrageenovora IAM 12662, assembly GCF_900239935.1. Taxonomy (NCBI): domain Bacteria; kingdom Pseudomonadati; phylum Pseudomonadota; class Gammaproteobacteria; order Alteromonadales; family Pseudoalteromonadaceae; genus Pseudoalteromonas; species Pseudoalteromonas carrageenovora. The sequence continues at coordinate 1,973,299 of NZ_LT965928.1, read as the reverse complement.
GAAAACCCTTATTACCGCCAATTACTTGTTAAATCGTTCCCACGTCCTCTACGTGAGAAATTTAACGATGCGATGAATAATCATCCACTGCGTAAAGAAATTATAGCGACTAAACTTGCTAATAATATCGTTAATGACATGGGCTTAAACTTCATGGTACGTATGCATGAAGAAACAGGCGCTAACGAAGCTGAAATAGCATTGTGTTATTCAATTGCCAGTGAAATATTTGAAATGCGCGATACTTGGTCTTCTATCAGTGCGCTTGATAATAAAATTCCAGCATCAGTTCAAACAGAAATGCTTTATCAACTACGTCGTACGGTACGTCGCGCAACACGTTGGTTCTTACGTCATCGTAATAAAGCACTCACTATTGAACAATCAATCGAATACTTTGCACCAGTATTTAAAGACTTGAGTGAAAACTTAAATTCTTACATGGTCGAAAAAGAGAATGAACGTATAGTTGTTGAGTCAGATAAGCTAGTTCAAAGCGGTGTACCTAAAGATATCGCTAAGCGTATTGTGTCTTTATCTAGTTTATTCTCTGTAATGGATTTAGCAGAAATAGCTAATAGCTCAAGTAAAAATATTTCTATGGTATCAAACACCTACTTTAAACTAGGTGCGCGTATGGGCCTGCATTGGTTCTTAGATCAAATAACGCATCAGCCTGTTGCTAATCACTGGCAAGCTCTGGCTCGTTCTTCATATCGTGAAGAACTTGATTGGCAGCAACGTACATTGTCAGAAGTTGTTCTTAATAGCTTTGAAGGCGATGACAACGATGTTGATAAACAAATTGATCAATGGATGGACAGCCAAGATTTATTGCTTCAGCGCTGGAAGCAAATGCTTGCTGAGTTTAAAACATCGCAAAGCCATGACTTTGCTAAGTTCTCAGTAGCACTGCGTGAATTGATGCTGTTAAGCCATAACTGTGATACTCCATGCAAATAATCTAATTTTTAACGGTTATTTATTTAGTAAATAATCAGTTAATTTTTAAAATTGCTATATAATACCTCAGCCTTGTCTGAGGTATTTTTTTGTCTGCAATTTAAAGAGGATTATGTTGATGTTTTATGATTTAGCTCGCCGTTTTATGTTTACCCGTGATGCGGAGTGGGCGCATGAGTTTGCACTTAATAATCTTCGCCGTTTTTCTAATACACCGCTTAATGCAGCTTGGTCTCAAAGTATTGCAGATAAACCGGTAAATTTTTTAGGACTAGAGTTTAAAAACCCTGTTGGACTTGCAGCTGGCCTTGATAAAAACGCTGAATGTATTGATGCTTTTAGCCAAATGGGGTTTGGCTTTGTAGAAGTGGGTACGGTTACACCTCGTCCACAAGCTGGCAACGATAAGCCACGTATATTTAGACTTCCTCAGTCAAATGCGATTATTAACCGCATGGGTTTTAATAATAAAGGCGTGGATAATTTAGTTAATAATGTTAAAGCTGCTAAGTATACAGGCATTTTAGGCATTAATATTGGTAAAAATAAAGATACGCCTAATGAGCAAGGTAAAGATGATTATATTCATTGTATGCGTAGGGTTTTCGAACATGCTTCTTATATTACCGTAAATATTTCATCACCAAATACACCAGGACTTCGTGACTTACAATACGGCGCAGCACTGGATGACTTATTGCAAAGTTTAAAAAATGAGCAGCTTGATTTAATTGCAAAGCACAATAAACAAGTGCCAATGCTTGTAAAAATTGCGCCAGATCTTGATGAGATCCAAATAGCACAAGTAAGCGAATCATTATTAAGTAATAAAATTGATGGTGTAATTGCAACTAATACCACGTTAGAACGCAGTGCAGTAATGGGGCTACAATACGCTGATGAAGCGGGTGGATTATCTGGATTGCCTGTGAGAGAGCGCTCTACGCATGTAGTTAGCGAATTAAAACGCTTAACCAAAGGTAACTTACCAATAATTGGGGTAGGGGGTATTGATGATGCCCAATCAGCAAAAGAAAAGTTAAATGCCGGTGCAAATTTGGTTCAGGTTTATACTGGGTTCATCTACAAAGGTCCACAATTGGTCAAGTCGATCGTTAACGGCTTATAAGGATCAGTTATCTAAGCTTTTGATCGTTCAATAAATGTTCTAAGCAGGCATTTATAAAATGGTCAAAAGCGGTTATACTTTAAGCTTATTGCATTATTTATCTACTACGTTATCCAAGGAGGAGCACATGTTACAAGCATCAAAGCAATGGCAGTGGATTGCTTGTCCTAAACAAAATCGTTTATTACTCGATTTAGACGATGATATGCAATTACGCACACCTTATAAATTAAGACAACTTACCGACTGCGTATTTAGTAATCCTCGCTTTAGCCTTGAAGATGCTGCATTTTACGAACAAGTTTATAATTACTTAGACGGTTTTAATTTATATAAGCCTGCTCAAATATGCCAAATAGCGTTAAATGCAACAGCTGTAAAATTTCACTTAAAACCTGTACTTGCTAAAAGTTGGTTTTTTCAAGAATATACCGGTAATGAGCCAAGTGTTGAAGCAATCATTAAGCTTGCCTCTAAAGCCCAAATTGGTGAATTCTTAATTGTAGAGCATTGCCCTGATGCTTCTATTTGCATTAATTTGAACGAAAACTTTAAACTTGATGATAATTTATCACTTGAGCAGTTTGAAGTGATCCGTGTTCTTAATAATCGCGTTCACCCACTTTTAAACCAGCAATATCAAAGCCAAACAGCATAACCAATTTTAACGTTTATACGTGTGTTTATGGCGCGTTTGTTCCCCAACCTATGTTATAATCCTGCGCAATTAGCTATTAAGGGTTATTACTTTGCAATTTATCGCACTTACTTCTATCGGAATCGAAAATTTATTGGTTGATGAACTAACAGAGCTTGGCGCAGTTGTCTCTAAGCAAAATGTGGGTTCTGTTCGTTTTGAGGCTGACTCATTACTGGCGCAAAAGGTGTGTTTATCAAGCCGTTTTGCTACGCGTGTGCTTATGCTTATCGAAGAAAAAGAAGGCGTTAACGACAAAGATAGCCTATACAAGTTTGCTCGCTTACAACCATGGCAAGAGTGGTTTGGTCCTACACAAACATTTGCCGTTGATTTTAATGGTACAAATGACTCACTTAAAAACACTCAGTTTTCAGGACTAGTGATTAAAGACGCCATTGTAGATTATTTCAATGATTTATATGAGCAGCGCCCAAATGTAGATAAACAAGATGCAAACGTGCGCGTTGTTGCGCGTCTTAATCGCCATGGCGTTTCAATGTATATTGACTATTCTGGCCCGCGTTTATCTGAGCGTGGTTACCGTCAAGGTCAAGGTAAAGCGCCAATTAAAGAACATTTAGCCGCTGCACTTATTAAACGAAGTGGTTGGCTTGATAATGTAAATCAACCTTTATTTGACCCATGTTGTGGTGCAGGCACTATTTTAATAGAAGCTGCGGGCATGGCACGCAATGAAGCCCCAGGTTTATTTAGAGAAGGGTTTGCTTTTGAGCGTTTGCCAAGCTTTAGAGCTGCTAAATTTAAACAACTTCGTGAAGAGCTATTAGCGCAAATTACCGATCCTAAATTATGGTTAATTGGTCACGATTACGATTCGCAGGTACTCGATAAAGCCATAGCAAATGCTGAGCGCGCTGAGCTTGATACTGTTATTAAATTTAAACAAAGCGATGCGACTAAATTAACACCCGTTGCTAAATTACCTGGGGTCGTTATTTCAAACTTACCTTATGGCGAACGGATTGGCTCTATGGCCGAACTCGTAAATTTACACCGTAGTATGGGTGTTGGTTTTAAAAAGCACTTTAACCACTGGAAACTTGCTTTACTGGGCATGGATGAGAGCTTATTTAAACTGTTAAAACTAGTTAGGCTTAAACGTTATAAGTTTAAAAATGGACCGCTTGATGTTGAGCTTAATTTGTATCAATTAGATGATAAGCAAGTTAGTTTAACGACGGAAGATAAGCCAGCACTTAACTTTGAAGGCTCTATGTCGTTTGCTAATCGTTTGAAAAAGAACAAGCAAGGGTTAAAAAACTGGCTGAAGCAAAATGAGGTTCAAGCGTATCGTGTATATGATGCTGATATTCCAGAATACAACGTAGCCGTAGATGTATATGGCGATTCGGCTGTTATTTTTGAGTATGCAGCACCAAAAGAAATCGATGAAAAAACATCAGATAAACGTCTTCAAGATGTGATTAGCTTAACAGCACAGCAGTTAAAAATTTCACCAGAAAACATTGCTGTAAAAGTACGTAAAAAGCAAAAGGGTGAAGAGCAATATACACCTATGGCAAAGCAAAATCGTACAATGGTAGTTGAAGAATTTGGCGCAAAATTCAAAGTTAATTTGTTTGATTATTTAGATACAGGCCTGTTTTTAGATCACCGTTTAGTACGTCGTTATATTCAAGAAAATGCTAAAGATAAACGCTTTTTAAATTTATTTGCGTACACAGGAAGCGCATCAGTGCATGCAGCGCTTGGCGGCGCAAAGGCTATTACTACAGTTGATTTATCTAAAACCTACTTAAAGTGGGGCCAAGATAACTTTGATTTAAATAATATAAGTAATACACGTTATCGTTTTGAGCAAGCCGATTGCTTAAAATGGCTTGAGCACGCAACAGCACAATACGATTTAATATTTTTAGATCCGCCTACGTTCTCTAATTCTAAACGTATGAAAGATGCATTCGATGTGCAAAGTGATCATATTAAGTTACTAACTTGGGTTAAAAAGATTTTAAGCCCTTCAGGTACCTTAATTTTTTCTAATAACAAGCGTGGGTTTGTTATGGATGAAGTAGGCTTAATTGGTTTAGGTTTAAAAGCAGTTAATATTTCTGAAAATACATTATCGCCAGATTTTAAGCGCAACAAAAAAATTCACAATAGCTGGTTAATTACGCATGGCTAAATGGGTTTTGTATCATACAGATGGATGCCACTTGTGCGAGCAAGCTGAGCAACTAGTTACTAATTTGCTTGATACCTCAAGCTCATTAGAATTGGTTGATATAATTACTGATGAGCAGCTTATTAACAAGTATCAAACACGTATTCCTGTATTAAAAAGTGAACAAGGCCTGCAACTATATTGGCCTTTTAGTGCACACAGTGCACGTGAATTTATGACGCAAGCAGATTAAGAGCAAATAAGAACTATGGATTTAATTAGAATTTTAAAAGCACAACTTGCCTTTGGCACTCATGCGTTACTTAATAATGCGGATGCTGTAATTGAAAGCGGTGAGCGAGTGTGTATTGTTGGCCGTAATGGTGCTGGTAAATCAACACTTTTAAAAATACTCGATGGCCAAGTTATTCTTGATGATGGTGAAATTAACCAATTAGGTGGATTAAAAATATCTCGCCTAGAGCAAGATCCACCAAAAGGCGCCAGTGGTACAGTATTTGATTACGTAGCCCAAGGTATGCCTGAGATTGCTAATTTGCTCATTGATTTTCATCATGTTAGCACGCAACTACAAACTGAATGTACAGATAAATTACTCAATAAACTTGAACGTTTATCAAATCAGTTAGAGGCGGCTGATGGATGGCGTTTTGATAGCCGTATTCAATTAGTATTAACGCAATTAGAATTAACACCTGAAGCAAAGCTTGAGTCTTTATCGGGTGGGTGGTTGCGTAAAGTTGCACTTGCTCGCGCACTTGTAAGTGAGCCTGATTTATTATTACTTGATGAGCCAACGAACCATTTAGATATGGCAAGTGTAATGTGGCTTGAGCAATTTTTAAAAGAGTTTAAGGGCGGCATTGTATTTATATCGCATGACCGTGCGTTTATTCGTGCTGTTGCCACTCGTATTTTGGACTTGGATCGCGGGAAACTTATATCTTACCCTGGTGATTACGCTACGTACCTTGAACAAAAAGCCCATGATTTGAAAGTTGAAGAGAGTCAAAATGCGTTGTTTGATAAGCGACTTGCCGAAGAAGAAGCCTGGATCCGTCAAGGTGTTAAAGCAAGAAGAACACGTAACGAAGGACGTGTACGTGAACTTAAGCAACTTAGAAACGAGCGTAAACAACGTGTAGATCAAGTTGGTAAAACAGATTTTAATATTGAAACAGCTGATCGCTCAGGTAAGTTAGTTTTTGAAGCCAAACATTTGAATCATGCATTTAAAGACAAAGTAATTGCTGATGATTTTTCTACTTTGGTTATGCGTGGTGATCGTATAGGTTTAGTGGGTCCAAATGGTATAGGTAAAACAACACTCTTAAAGCTTTTGTTTGGGGATTTAGAAGCCGATAGCGGTGTAATTAAGCAAGGTGTAAATCTAGAGTTTGCTTATTTTGACCAATACAGACAAAAATTAGATGAAGAAGCGACTGTTCAAGATAATGTGGCAGAAGGTAAGCAAGAAGTAATGATGGGCGGGCGTTCTCGTCATGTACTTGGTTACTTACAGGACTTTTTATTCCCGCCAGCTCGAGCTCGCACGCCTGTTAAAGCGCTCTCTGGTGGCGAAAAAAACAGATTGCTACTGGCAAAACTTTTCTTAAAGCCATCTAATATTTTGGTACTCGATGAACCAACCAATGATTTAGATATTGAAACGCTAGAATTACTTGAAGATATTATTAATCAATATCAAGGTACGGTCTTAATCGTTAGCCATGACCGCGAGTTTATTGATAATACATGTTCAAGTGTTTGGGCATTTGAAGGTAACGGTAAAGTAACGGATATCGTTGGTGGTTACAGTGATTATGAAGCCTATGTTAATTATCTTGCTGAACAAGCTAAAACAGCACAACAGCAGCCTGTAAAAAAAATTGAAAAAACAGCGCCTGAACCTGTAGCTAAAGCAGAAAGTAAAAGCAATAAACTCTCTTACAAATTAAAACTTGAATTAGAGCAACTACCAAATAAAATGGAACAACTTGAGGCTGAAGTAGAAGCTCAGCAAATAATTGTGAGTGACCCTGACTTTTTTAAACAAGACAGTGACGTTACCACTAAAGCATTGAACCATTTAGCACAACTTGAGTCTGACCTTGAAGCTGCCTTTGAGCGCTGGGAAGAACTTGAAGAATTAAAGAATCAGTAGTAAGGACTAAAATGAAATATAAATTACTCGCTGCCAGTATTTTAGCGACATTAAGCACATCTGCAACAAGTGCTACTTACCAGTTAAGTGAATTAGGGACTCTTGAAGACGCTAAATATTCTTACGTATCAGATGTAAGCGAAAGCGGGCATATTATAGGCTTTGCAAACGGCTTATATAACTTACCAATCGATACCAGCTACATAGACTTCGGTGAAAGTGTAGTTGAAAGTGCATACGACAGCGAAGAAGCGGCATACGAACTAAGTGATAAAGAAATTACATTTACACTTGATGATATTGATAATAATGATGCTGTAAGTACAAACCCAGATGCCCATAGCTTTATGGTTAGCTTTTTATCGAGTTCTTCTTTAGGTATTTCAACTAACTTTGAATACCAAAAACTAAGCTCTTTAATTGGGGTTGTATTTTCAGATGAGCAAGTAACAGAGCAACCGTTATTTGATATAGCATCTGTCGATTATGACGGCCTAACACGCTCAACAACAAATATTTTTAATGCAGTTAGTGAAGATGGTGTAATGGTTGGTTGGGGCAGTGCGCCTTATGACAAAGTATCTTTTACACCTGATGACGAAGACGATGCTGAAACATGGTTCACCCATGAGTTTATTGAACGTGGTGTCGTGATAAGTTCAAGTGGCGTACAAGTACCTCTAGAGCCAGAATTTAATGAATATGGCGGTACGAGTCGCGCAAATGATATTATTAAAACGAACAGTGGCTACACAGTTGTAGGTAATGCATCTATCGATATTCCACTTGAAAGAGAAGAAGATATCGAAGATAACTGTGATAATGAAGATGAGCCAACATCCGTTTGTATTAACTTATTAAACTCTAATATTTCTCGAGGTTTATTTAATAAACGCGCAGTTAAGTGGGAGCTTGATGAGTCTTTAAATATCACTTCATTTGAAGAGCTAGGCTTAGCGCTTGCTCCTGATGAAGATGAAACTGAAGACGATGCATTTACAAGTACTGCTTTAGCAATAAATGAAAATGGTGTAATTGTAGGTTCTTCAAATACACGTTATTACAAAGATGACGATACAATTATTACTATGCCTGTATATTTTAAAGATGGGGCAGTAACTGATTTTATAGATCAGGAAGATGATTGGATTTCTGGTAGTGCAGTTGCCATCAACGATAACGACGTTATAACTGGTAACGCAGTTAAATTTATTGAGGGTACAAGAAGAAGTAAATTTTTCTATCATGATATTGAAACGGGTAATACTGTGTTTCCAACAGATTATTTCTCAAGTTCAAGCTCATACGGTAATGATATAAACAACCAAGGTTATATTGTTGGTGAAGGTGAAGTAGGTGTTTCTGATAATACACGCCGAAAAGAAGCCTTTATTTACAAAATTGGTGAAGATACCATCACTAATTTAAATGATTTATTGCCTTGTTATGATACTGATGGTGAAACTGACTACGGTTACACTATGGTAGAAGCAACATCAATTAATGAAAATAATGAAATTTTTGGTACAGCGACTAAAACGGTTGAAAAACGCGATACTTTAGGTGGTATTGAAACCGATGTTAACGGTGAAATTGAATACGAAAGTGTTGCAATCGCGGTAAAACTTACGCCTATTGCTAATGGTGAAGTAGAAAATTGCGCTGCACCTGAGGCTGAAGAGTACGAGCGTAGCTCTGCAAGTTTCCCTTGGTATACATTATTACTATTACCATTAGTTGGCTTAAGACGTGTATTTCGATTCTAAGCACTAAAATATTAGTTACAAAAAAACCAACTTAATAAAGTTGGTTTTTTTTCGTCTATAATAAATATTAATTATTTTTACGAGCGAGCCATGCCTTTTTAACAGAGCGGCGCCAAATTATATCAATACCAAAATACGCGATGATAGAAGCTATGGAAGCACATACTAAAGAGCCTAATAAGAATGCCGGGCCAATAGTTTCAATACTTTGTAAAAACCACTCCCAACTCGCTTCAAATACGAAGTGTTGCTCAGGTTGGTTTAGAATTAAAGTACCCACTAAATACGAACCATAAAAAATAGGCGGCATAGTCAAAGGGTTGGTTAGCCACACTAAAGCAACAGAAATAGGCATATTAACTCTAAATAATATAGCGCCAGCTGCGGCTAAAACCATTTGAAAAGGGACAGGGATGAAGGCAAAAAATAACCCGACTGCAAACGCGCCTCGTGCGGAGCGTCTATTTAAATGCCAAAGATTTGCATCTTGCAATAGGCGTCCAAATATTTTTAGCATTTTATGATGCCTAATTGTATTTGGATCAGGTAAAAATCTTTGGATCGTTTTTTTAGCCATTTAAAGCAACCATTTACATCTGTGTGGATATGTCTTGGGTTTGTAATTGGTTGTGTAACAACCGTATTTTATTACCAAACTCTCGAATTCACAATATTCACAATTTCCATTGTTATTGTAAGCGCTTATTTTAAGCCGTTTTCAAACGTATTGTTAGGCTTTATTTGCGCAATTTGCTGTGTAGGTATCAATTTTTATGCTTTTTATAGCTTTGAAATACCAAAACAGGATGAAAAGTATGCGCTTAGTTCTACTGTCAAAATTGAAGAGATAATTTCTTCTAAAGCACCTCAATATATAAAAGTTAAAATCTTATCTTTAGAGACAAATACATTCTCGCGTTTTAGAGCTCCAAAAGCTTTGCTGAGTGTAAATACACAAGATGTTTTATACGTAGGTGATGAGTTTTCTGCTTCACTAAATTTGAAGTATTTTAGAAGTAATAAGAACTTTTATGTATTTGATAGTGAGCGCTATGCATTTATAAATAGAATTTTATTTAAAGGTAAAGTTCTTAATAAAAAGTTAGAAATAAAACATAACAATAATAAAAGCTTAATTTTAAGCTATCAAAATTTTTTAAAAAACACCTATAAGCATACAAAGTTGCTGTGGCTTTATTATGCTCTTCTTAGTGGAGATAAGTCTTTAATGAGTTTTGAAGACAAACAACTTATGCAATCACTTGGGCTAAGTCATTTATTAGCTATATCTGGATTGCATATAAGTTTGATTTTTGGCTTGGCTTATATATTTACGCGCTTTGTGTTTATAAAAATAAACCTGTTATTTGATCAATCAAAAAATTTATCTATTTATTACAGTCTTTCAGGCTTTTTAGCCGCTTTTATATATGTTTATTTAAGCAACTTTTTAGTGTCAGCGACACGTGCGTTAGTTATGTTAGCGTGTTATTTATTACTGTACTTTATCGCCAAACAGCCTCTTCGATGGCGAAGTGTTTTATTCGCGCTTGTGATTGTTCTTGCAATAAACCCATTTTATTTATTGAATCCTGGACTCTATTTTTCTTTTTTAGCCGTCGCTATTATTTTTATTGTTATCAGCAAATTATCAATAACAAATACGCGTTTAAAAAGTAAAGTACTGGCTTTAATTGTCATTCAATTTGGCTTGTTTTGTGGGTTACTGCCACTATCTTTATATTTTTTTAATGGAGTGAGCATAGCGGGTTTGGTTATCAATTTAGTGGCAATTCCAGTGCTTTCAATAGTTATTTTACCCTTATTAATCGTGTTTACTCTCTTAAGTAGTTTTATAGATATAAGCTTAATAATTCAATTTTTTGACCATGGGGTACATCATTTATTTAATCTACTTAATCAGATACCTGAAGTACTTAGATGGCTTAGTACTGGGCAAGTGAGTTTAACTTTTGTTGTATTTTCGTACGCTACAATGCTGCTATTGTATTTATTACCTTATAAGTGGTTGGCTCTATTACCTATTGCTGCAATTACGTTTAATTATTTTGTAAAAAATAAGCCTTTGTGGCAATTACATGTTTTTGATGTAGGCCACGGGTTAATGGTTTTAATTGAAAAAGATAAACACGCATTCGTTTATGATTTTGGACCCAGCTATTTTAATCGATACAGTCGTACAAGGAGTATTTTATTACCTTATATAAAAGCTAATAAATTAAACGTGGACACTGCCATTTTGAGTCACGAAGATAATGACCATGCTGGCGGGTTAAAGCATTTTATAGATGCAGGATATAAAACAACGCTTATGCAGTTTCACTCTAAAAGTATAAGTGATGCATGTGATGAAAAAAGTATAAATTTTCGAGGGTTAACAGTACAAACTTTTAGCAGTAGTAAGTTTAATAACGAAAATGATGATTCATGTGTAGTTAGGGTATTTAATCATAACCACAGTGTATTACTTACGGGTGATATATCTAAATCTCGAGAGGCTCTACTAGTTGCTTCAAAAAATCACTTGCAAAGTACTGTAATGTTGAGCCCACACCATGGGAGCGATACATCATCGAGCAGTGAATTTATTAATGCGGTAAAACCTCAATTTGTTATTCATTCAAGTGCTTACAAAGGTCAGTGGGAATTTCCAAAGCCTTCTGTAGTAACGCGCTATAAAGAGGCTGGCTCCAAACAATTTACAACAGGTAAACTTGGACAAATAACTGTTAAATTTTATTCACATGATTTGGTTATAGAAACAGCAAGAGAGCAGGAAAGTTATTGGTTTATCAAAGATTGACGTTTAGTTTTCTCTCATCGGAGGATACAATACAGGTTGTTACTGTATTTAGAGAGTGTTATGGATCAAAGTACTACACAAATATATAAACGTTTGATTTCTTACGTTGGCGATTACAAGACTGTCGCTATCGTCGCAATTATAGGCATGATTGGATATTCAGCAATGGACGCTTTATTTATTCAATTAATGAAGCCGTTTATTGATCAAGGCTTAAATCAACGTAATACAGAAGTTTTAAAGTACGCACCTTTTGTAGTAATAGCGTTAGTATTAGGGCGTGGTATTTTCAACTTTATGTCTTCTTATTGTTTAAGCTATGTAGGTTCACAAGTAGTTCGCTCTTTGCGCCAACAGTTATTTGAGCACATACTCCATTTACCTGTGTCCTTTCACGATAAAAACTCAACCGGTGATTTAATTTCAAAAATCACTTTTGACACAGAACAAGTTCAGCAAGCAATTACTAAAGCGTTACTTATAGTTGTACGCGAAGGGGCTTTTGTAGTCTTTTTACTGGGTGTAATGTTTTATACCAGTTGGAAGCTTTCACTAATATTTTTAGTCATCATTCCACTTGTAGCGGTAATAGTTGCTGTAGTATCTAAACGCTTTCGCCACATATCTAAAAATATTCAATCCGCTATGGGGCAGGTTACCCGTAGTTCTGAGCAAATGCTTAGCGGCCATAAAGTGATTCATGGATTTGGCGGGCAAGACCAAGAAGTAAAGCACTTTTCAAAGATCAATAACCATAACCGCCAGCAGCGAATTAAAATGGATGCGACAAAAGCGTTAAGCGTATCAATTATTCAAATTTTAGCAGCAAGTGCTATGGCCGTTATTTTATGGGCCGTATCGCTACCATCAATGATTGATACTATTACGTCTGGTGATTTTATGGCGCTTATTGCATCTATGATGATGTTACTTCGCCCACTTAAACAACTTGCTAACGTTAATAGTGATATGCAGCGTGGTATTTCTGCCGCGCAAAGTATTTTTTTAGTGTTAGATGAAGACATTGAAAAAGATACCGGCACCGTTTCAGTCGATAAAGTTAAAGGTTTAATTGAAGTTAAGAGTGTAACTTTCAAGTACCCAACTAAAGATGAAGCCGTTTTAAACGATTTATCTTTAACAATTAAAGCTGGTGAAAATATAGCGTTAGTTGGTCGCTCAGGGTCTGGTAAATCAACTATTTCAAACTTGTTACCCCGCTATTATGATTTACAGCTACCAAGTGAAATTTTGCTTGATGGTATTCCTCTACAAGATTATAAATTAACAGATTTACGCCGCCAATTTGCTTTAGTATCACAGCAGGTGGTGCTGTTTAACGACACGATTGCAAATAACATTTGTTACGGTATTCAACGAAATGTATCTGATAAAGAATTAGATCAAGTAGTTAAACAAGCCCATGTTTGGGAGTTTGTAAAAGATTTACCAGAGCAGCTTAATACAATGGTGGGTGAAAACGGTGTAATGCTTTCTGGTGGTCAACGCCAGCGAATAGCTATAGCTCGCGCAATTTTAAAAGATGCGCCAATTTTAATTTTAGATGAAGCTACATCTGCACTAGATACAGAATCTGAAAAATTAATTCAGCATGCGCTTGATACATTAATGAAAGATAAAACGTCTATTGTAATAGCACACAGGCTTTCTACTATTGAAAACAGTGACCGTATTTATGTAATTGATAATGGTCGTGTTATCGAAAGTGGTGACCATAATACCTTACTTGCTAATGACGGCACTTACTCAGCATTATGTAAAATGCAGTTTGGTGATCAGGCGTGAGTAAAATAGAACAAAGTTGGTTTAAACCATTTGGTCTAATCACGTTTTTGTTATTACCATTAAGTGCTTTGTTTTGGCTCATTTCGTCAATTCGCACAATTTTATACAGTTATAATTTATTAAGTGGTTTTGCATGTAAAACCCCCATTATTGTTGTTGGGAATATTAGCGTAGGTGGGAATGGTAAAACCCCATTTGTGTTATGGCTGTATGAGCATTTAACTAAGCAAGGTTTATCGGTTGGTATTATAAGCAGAGGTTATGGAGGGCAATCTGATAGTTACCCGTTACTAGTAACTGATAACATAACTACGCTTCAAGCTGGCGATGAGCCCATACTTTTATATCATCGTTTAAAATGTCCGATTTCTGTAGGACCAGATCGTCAGCAAAACATTGCCCTATTAGAAGAAAAGTATAAGCTCGATGTCATCATCTCAGATGATGGAATGCAGCATTACAAAATGCCGCGTACTATTGAATGTTGCATTGTTGATAGTCAGCGCCGCTTTGGTAATGGCTTATTGATGCCAGCGGGGCCGCTACGTGAAACAACAAAGCGTTTAAATAGCGTAGATATTGTTATTGAAAACGGGGGTGATGCAAACAATAGCTATCAATTGCAAACGAGTGCTCTTTGCTCAGTTAATTCGGGTGGTGAAACTAAAACTAAAATAACCCAAGCACATGCAGTCAGTGCAATTGGTAATCCACAACGATTTGAAAACTCTCTTAAAGCACTGGGTATAAAGTTATTATCAACCCATCACTTTAGAGACCATTATGCTTACAGTGCTGATGATTTTGAGCAATTTGGTGAGCAGAGCATAGTAATGACTGAAAAGGATGCGGTAAAGTGCCGCTCTTTTGCTAAAGCTAACTGGTATTATTTACCAGTCGATGCAAAGCCTACAGATATTGTTATAGACAAATTAAATTTATTATTAAAAGAAAAAGGAATACTAAATGGCCTTTGATACAAAGTTACTTGAAATAATTGCTTGCCCAGTATGTAAGGGAAAATTACGTTTTGATAAAGATAATAATGAGTTAATTAGCACAGCAGCTAAACTTGCTTATCCTGTACAAGACGATATTCCAGTATTACTTGAAAATGAAGCCCGTGAGTTATCTTTAGAAGAGATTGAAAAGTGGAATTCGTAGTTATAATACCTGCTCGTTATGCATCTACACGCTTACCAGGTAAGCCTCTTGCTGACATATGCGGTAAGCCTATGGTGCAACATGTATATGAAAAAGCCTGCTTATCGGGTGCGAGCAAAGTTGTTATAGCAACCGATCATCAAAAAGTATTTGATGAAGTCAGTCGTTTTACGCGTGATGTTGTAATGACTCGTGAAGATCATCAATCGGGTACTGAGCGTTTAGCTGAAGTTGTTGATTCATTAAAACTTAATAGCGATACGATTGTAGTTAATGTTCAAGGTGATGAACCATTGCTAGCGCCAGAAAATGTATCTCAAGTGGCTTCACTTTTAAATGATTCAAGAGCACCAATGGCCACGCTTAGTGTTGCTATTGAAGAGCAAGATGAAGTGTTTAACCCAAATGCGGTTAAAGTGGTCAGTGACATAAATAAAAATGCATTGTACTTTTCACGAGCGAGCATTCCGTTTGATAGAAATGCAATGATGACAAAAGGTAGTGAGCTTCATTTAGCCCCTTTTCAGCGCCATGTGGGTATTTACGCTTACAGGGCTGGGTTTATTAAGCAATATATTGAATTGAGCACCTCTCCTTTAGAGGTTTTAGAGTCACTTGAGCAGTTACGTGTTTTATACCATGGTTTTAATATAAAAATAGAGCAAGCTCATGTTACGCCACATGCAGGCGTCGATACGCCTGAGGATTTAGAAAAAGTAATAGCCTATTTAAAAAGTAGCAATGCGTGAATGACCTTTTGTACACACCCTTGAATATTATTTTTACACATAGCGACTTTTATATATTCGAAAAGCCAGCAGGGCTAAATTTTCATTCTGAAGATGGCCCTGGCCTCGTTGTACTCGCTGAGCAGCAAACGGGCGAAAAGTTATTTGCTGTTCATCGCCTTGATAAAGTCACATCTGGACTCATTATTTTAGCGCGAAATAAAACATCTGCGGCTAAGTTTACAGCTTTGTTTACAAACCACGCTGTTGATAAATATTATCTTGCTGTTAGCGATGCTAAGCCTAAAAAAAAGCAAGGTTGGATAAAAGGAGATATGGCTAAATCTCGTCGTGGTATGTTTAAACTTCTTACTAGTAAAGTAAACCCTGCCATTACACGTTTTTATTCTTTAAGCTATAAAGCTGGTTATAGAGCTTATATTTTAAAGCCATATACAGGTAAAACACACCAGCTTAGAGTGGCATTGAAAAGTTTAAGTGCTCCCATATTAGGAGACACACTTTATGCGGGTTCAACTGCTCCGCGTACTTATTTACACGCATTTGCATTGAGTTTTGAATGGAAAAGTGAGTGTATGCAATTTACTTTATTCCCCGACGAAGGGGATGAATACAAAATATTAAATAAACATCAAGATTTTAAGGCTTGGCAGTCGCCATGGCAATTGGATTGGTAAATGAGTGAAAAAGTAACTGATATCCGTTTTGGCGGTATTAAACGTTTATATGGTAACCAGCAATTTGATTGGTTACAAGAGGCCCACTTTTGCGTTATTGGCATAGGTGGAGTAGGAAGTTGGACCGCTGAAGCTTTAGCGCGTACAGGTATCGCTAAAATCACACTTATCGATTTAGATGATATTTGCGCAACTAATATAAACAGACAAATTCACGCACTTAGCGGGACTGTAGGTCAAGCTAAAGTAGATGCGATGAAAACTCGCTGCGAACTGATTAATCCTGAGTGTGAAATTAACGTAATTGATGACTTCATTACTCTTGATAATATTCAAGAGCACATTCAAGGTTTTGACTATGTGATTGACTGTATAGATGCAGTGAAAGAAAAAGCCGCTTTAATTGCTCACTGTAAGCGTAATAAACTACCTATTATTACAACGGGTGGGGCAGGCGGGCAAACAGATCCTAGCCAAATTACTTTTGGTGATGTAGCAAAAACTACGCAAGACCCACTATTAGCTAAAGTACGTTACATATTACGTAAGCAATATAACTTTAGTACCAACCCAAAACGCAAATTCAATGTTGATTGTGTTTATTCTACAGAGCAGCTAGTCTATCCTGGAAGCGATGGTAGTGTTTGCCATGCAAAGCAAAGTGCAGATGGCAGTATGAATATGGATTGTAATAATGGTTTTGGCTCTGTAACTATGATTACAGGGAGTTTTGGTTTTTTTGTAGCAGCTAAAGCTATCCGAAAATACTTAGATAAAAAGCAGCGTTTGCAGGCTTAATACCAATCCGCTTAGTTAAGTGAGCTATTTTGAGGTTAAAAAACGTGTTGATAGCTGGGAAAAAATTCGCTATTTGGTTGTTCTCGGCAATCGCTCCTGCATTGCTCTACCTTCTGCATCTATGCAGTCGTATATGAGAGTTTTTTAACGCAGGCAGTGACACGTTTAGCCTGGTAAAATGATTAAGTGTTATTGCGGATTGATATAAACTTACTTAGCTTATTTTTTTTTGCGCCATGGTTTGAATTTTATCAACCATGGCTTTTATCCCATTACCACGCGATGCACTTAAGTGGCTAATAAGACCTAATTTATCAAATTCTTCGTACGCATTTATATTCACTACTTGCTCAGGTGTGAGTCCATTATATAACGCTAGAATAATCGCTAATAAGCCTTTTACAATGCGTGTATCTGAGTCGCCAATAACAACTAACGTATTTTCTTTTAAATCAAACTCAACGAACATCCACACCTTGCTTTCACAGCCGGGTACTAATGCATCCTCTGTTTTCAATACATCAGGTAATGCGGGTAAAGTTTTACCTAATAGCATTATTTCACGGTACTTTTGCTGCCAGGCAGAGGCTTTTTCTATAGATTCGGTGACTTTTTTAAACGTATTTGTCATGAGTTATCCTAATTAATTCTATAAAAGTGACGTTTAATCTAATAAAGCGATACATTCTTTAAGCGAATTGATGAATATATCAACATCTTCATAGGTATTATAAAAACAAAAACTGGCTCTTAGCGTTCCATTAAGTCCTAAATGAGCCATAAGTGGCTGAGTGCAATGGTGTCCAGCTCTCACTGCAACCCCATAACCGTCAAGTAATGTTGCCAAATCGTAAGGATGTTCATCTTTAAAATTAAAAGATAGCGTACCAATATTGTCAGATAGGTTGCTGTAAATTGTAATACCTTCAATGGTTACCAGTTGTTCAGCCGCATACTTAAATAATTCTTGTTCATACCTGTGTAACTCAGAGCTTTGTATAGCGTTTAAATAATCCAAAGCGGCAGAAAAACCCATTACGCCAGAAATATTAGGAGTACCAGTCTCAAATTTTGCAGGTGCCGGGCGATAAGTACTATGGGTAAGGTATACTTTATCTATCATCTCCCCACCAGTTTGATATACATCTAATGAGTTTAGCGCTTCATACTGCCCATAAAGTACACCTAAACCTGTAGGGCCAAGCATTTTATGGCTTGAGCAAACGTAAAAATCACAATTTAATTTACGCAAATCAGGCTTTAGATGCATTGCACCTTGGGCACCGTCTATTAAAACAAGTGAATCAACGTTCTTTGCAGCCGTAATAAGAGGCTCTAAATTGGTGATATTACCAAGCGTGTTAGATGCTTGTGTGATCGTTAGTAAGCTAGGTTTAGACTGTTTAATAAAATCACAGCATTGCTTAATATTTAATGTACCATCATGATTAACTGGAAGGGCTATTAATTTAGCCCCTGTTTGCTCACTAAGAACTTGCCACGGCACAATATTGGCGTGGTGTTCAAGGGCAGAGATGATAATAGTATCGTTTTTACTAAGACGGTTTCGCAGACCATTACTAACCAAATTTATTGCTTCAGTGGCTCCCTTAGTCCAAACGATTTCTTTACTTAATACATTGAAATACTTTGCTGTTTTATCACGAGCTTGTTCGTATAAAGTTGTTGCGTGTTCGCTTAATGTATGGCGTCCACGATGTACGTTTGCATTTTGACTGGTATAAAACTCGTTTATTACGTCTATGACTGATTGGGGCTTCTGCGTGGTTGCTGCAGAGTCTAAATAAACAAGCTGATTATCATTTATTGACTGCTTTAAAGTAGGGAAATCATTTCTAATCTTATTAATATTAAATTCTAAAGCAGGCATAGCTCTTCAACATGGTCATTTTAAGGCAGGAATTGTAATGGGTTTATTATAATACTCAAGTATTGATAATAAAAAAGGCCGCAAAAGCGGCCTTTTATGCTAATGCACGCTAATTAGCGCTTATCAGTAGGTACGAAGTCACGTTGAGTGTAACCCGTGTACATTTGACGAGGGCGGCTGATCTTGTGACCAGGCTGAGATAACATCTCATCCCAGTGAGTGATCCAACCAACAGTACGTGCCATTGCAAAGATTACAGTGAACATGCTTGTTGGAATGCCAATCGCTTTTAAGATAATACCTGAGTAGAAATCTACGTTAGGGTATAGTTTTTTCTCAACAAAGTATGGGTCTTCAAGTGCTATTTGCTCAAGCTTCATTGCAATATCAAGAAGTGGATCTTGAATGTTAAGCTCAGCTAAAACTTCATGACACGTTTGGCGCATTACTGTAGCACGTGGATCAAAGTTTTTGTAAACACGGTGACCAAAGCCCATAAGGCGGAACGGGTCAGCTTTGTCTTTAGCTTTTGCTACGTACTCATCAATACGATCAACAGAGCCAATTTCTTCTAACATGTTTAAACATGCTTCATTAGCGCCGCCGTGTGCAGGGCCCCAAAGTGAAGCAATACCAGCAGCAATACATGCGTATGGGTTAGCACCTGATGAACCTGCAAGACGTACTGTAGACGTTGATGCATTTTGTTCATGATCTGCATGAAGCATAAAGATTTTATCCATAGCTTTTGCAGTTACTGGGTTAACTTTATATTCTTCTGCAGGTACAGAGAACATCATATGCAAGAAGTTTTCTGCGTAGCTTAAATCATTACGTGGGTATACAAACGGTTGGCCGATATTTGTTTTATAAGCCATAGCTGCAATAGTAGGTAACTTAGCTACTAACTTAATTGCGCTTGTTTTACGTTGTTCAGCGTCAGTAATATCAAGGTCTTCATGATAAAAAGAAGATAGTGCGCCAACTACACCACATAGCATTGCCATTGGGTGAGCATCAAAGCGGAAACCTTGGAAGAAGTTAGCAATTTTCTCATCTAGCATTGTGCTGCGAGTAATTTGCTTAGCAAAAGCGTCGTATTGCTCTTGCGTTGGTAACTCACCATTTAATAGTAAGTAACAAAGCTCAATGTAGTTTGAATCTTCAGCTAATTGCTCAATTGGGTAACCACGGTGTAGTAGTACACCTTTACCACCATCGATGTAGGTGATTGCAGATTCACAAGAACCAGTCGACATGAAACCTGGGTCATAAGTAAAGTGACCATGTGAACCGAGTGTACGTACGTCGATTACATCTTGGCCAGCAGTGCCTTGATAAATTGGAAGTTCGATTGGATCTAGCCCATCAATCTGGACTGTGGCTTTTTTATCTGCCATCTATGTATCTCCTATTAAGATATCTATTCTGATTTTTAGATTTTAAAGTTCTGAAATCTGTTTTAAGCACATCTTCGCATTTTAACGTGAAAGAGGGGGTTAAAGTCAATTTTTATAAACATTATGCATATATGTATAATAAATATTCGGTATTAATTAAATATAATACTATTGGCTAATTCGCAAACATCTATAAATAAACAAGAATTGTAAAAAGCCCTGTGGGTATATATACTAACGGTGGTTTTAAACCGTATTGACTTTGGGTAAACAAATTTTTACAGCTAATTTTTTACAGCTTTGTGAACTTTAACTGTTTTGATGCGTTTATTTTGATAGTTCCACCAGTAATATTTGGTGGGTTTTTAGAAAAACAAGTAGATGAGCTCCACTGTGAGCAAAGATGGGCAAGTAACTGTGAAAAAGCAAAGACCTGTAAATCTAGATCTAACAACTATATCTATGCCGGCAACGGCTAAAGCTTCAATTTTTCACCGCGTCACCGGTGTTGCATTATTTTTTGCTTTAACGTTTGTCATTTGGGCTTGGTCTGAGTCTCTTTCTTCAGCTGAAGGTTTTGAATTCGTCAAGGGTCTGTTTAGCGGATTCATTGCCAAATTCATAGCTTGGGGCACCCTTTCTGTATTGGGTTATCACTTAATTGGTGGTATCCGTCACATCATTATGGATATGGGTCATTGGGAAGAACTTGAATCAGGTAACCTTAGCGCTAAAATTGCAATGGCACTTGGCGTTGTATTTGCCGTATTGGCAGGGGTGTGGATATGGTCTTAAATCAAGCAACTCTTAAACGTGATGGTGTACAAGATTTCGTATCTTTACGTACCACGGCACTAATAATAACTGCGTACGCGATTTTTATTATTGGCTATTTTTTAGCGACGCCAGAAGTCACATTCGAAGCCTGGACAGGCCTATTCTCTAACCTAGCAATGAAAGGGTTTACGTTAATTACCCTTATTTGCATTATGGTTCATACCCACATTGGCCTTTGGCAAGTTCTTACAGACTATGTTAAGTGCGCAAAGCTTCGTGCTGCATTAGGGTTTGTTTTAAACCTTATGTCACTTGCTTACGTAGCTATTGGTCTAATCGTTTTATGGGGTGTTTAAGTGAAATATTCTGTTCGTGAATTTGACGCCGTAGTAATTGGTGCCGGTGGTGCAGGTATGCGCGCTGCTTTAGCAATTACAGAATCTGGCAAAACGTGTGCATTAATCTCTAAAGTATTTCCAACGCGTTCACATACTGTATCTGCCCAAGGCGGTATTACAGTGGCGCTTGGTAATTCACACGAAGACAACTGGGAATGGCATATGTACGATACCGTTAAGGGCTCCGATTTTATCGGTGACCAAGACGCTATTGAATATATGTGTCAAACTGGCCCAGAAGCTATTACAGAATTAGAGAACATGGGCTTACCATTTTCTCGTTTTGAAAATGGCCGTGTTTACCAACGTCCTTTCGGTGGTCAATCGAAAAACTTTGGTGGCGAGCAAGCCGCTCGTACTGCAGCAGCAGCTGACCGTACTGGTCACGCATTATTACACCTTCTTTATCAACAAAACGTTAAAAATAAAACAAATGTATTCTCTGAATGGTATGCACTTGATTTAGTTAAAAACGATAACGGTGATGTAGTAGGTTGTACTGCAATCGAGATTGAAACAGGTGAGATCACTTTTTTCAAATCAAAAGCAGTAGTATTAGCAACAGGTGGTGCAGGTCGTATATTTGCATCAACGACTAATGCTCACATTAACACCGGTGATGGTGTTGGTATGGCAACACGTGCTGGTATTTCTATGCAAGACATGGAAATGTGGCAGTTCCACCCAACGGGTATTGCGGGGGCTGGTACGCTAGTAACTGAAGGTTGTCGTGGCGAAGGTGGTTATCTTTTAAATAAAGATGGCGAACGCTTCATGGAACGTTATGCTCCTAACGCAAAAGACTTAGCGTCTCGCGATGTTGTAGCACGTTCAATGATGACAGAAATCCGTGAAGGTCGTGGTTGTGATGGTCCTTGGGGTCCACACCTTAAGCTTAAACTTGACCACTTAGGTGAAGAAACGCTTAATCTGCGTCTACCTGGTGTATGTGATCTTGCTAAAACATTTGCTCACGTTGACCCAGCTAAAGAACCAATTCCAGTTATACCAACATGTCACTACATGATGGGTGGTGTACCTACTAACGTAAATGGCCAAGCGCTACAAATCGATGCTAACGGCAACGAAAAAGTAGTTGAAGGTTTATTTGCTGTTGGTGAGATTGCATGTGTATCGGTACACGGTGCAAACCGCTTAGGTGGTAACTCACTACTTGATTTAGTGGTATTTGGTCGTGCTGCAGGTAACTTCCTAGGTAAATACTTAAATGATGTTGAAATAACTAAAGCAGCATCTGAGTCTGACTTAGAAGCATCTCTTGCTCGTTTCAACCGTTGGGAAAGTTCAACGGCTGGCCAAGGTGAAGATCCGGTTCAAATCAAAAAAGACTTACAGCAATGTATGCAGCTTAACTTCTCGGTATTCCGTGAAGGTGATTCAATGGCTACAGGTCTTACTGAGCTTAAAGAAATTCGTGAACGTCTTAAGCATGCTCGTCTTGATGACAAATCATCAGACTTCAACACGCAACGTATCGAATGTCTTGAACTAGACAACTTAATGGAAACAGCTTACTCAACTGCAGTAGCTGCAAACTTCCGTACAGAAAGCCGTGGTGCACATTCGCGCTTTGACTTCCCAGATCGTGATGACGAAAACTGGTTATGTCACTCAGTATTTAATCCGGTAACGGATGAAATGAGTAAACGTGATGTAAACTATGCGCCTAAAACGCGTGAAGCTTTCCCACCTAAAGCACGTGTTTACTAGGAGATAGACGATGGCACAAGTACAGTTTTCAGTTTATCGTTATAATCCAGATGTTGATAACGCACCTCGTATGCAAGAATACACCTTGCAAACCGAGGAAGGTCAGGACATGATGGTTTTGGATGCACTTTTACTTTTAAAAGAGCAAGATCCAACATTATCTTTCCGTCGCTCATGCCGTGAAGGTGTGTGTGGATCTGACGGTGTTAACATGAATGGTAAAAATGGTCTTGCATGTATCACTCCTTTATCTACACTGCAAAAAGGCGGTAAAGGTAAAATAGTAGTACGTCCACTTCCTGGCTTACCAGTGGTTCGTGACCTTGTTATTGACATGAGTCAGTTCTACACTCAATACGAAAAAGTTAAACCATACCTAATTAATGACGAGCCTGCTGCAGGCGAACGTCTTCAATCAATTGAAGAACGTGATAAATTAGATGGGCTTTATGAGTGTATATTATGTGCATGTTGTTCAACATCGTGTCCTTCGTTCTGGTGGAATCCAGACAAGTTCATCGGTCCAGCAGGCCTTCTTCACGCATACCGCTTCTTGGCTGATAGCCGCGATACGGCAACTGAAGAACGTTTAGCTGACTTAGACGATGCGTTCAGTGTGTTCCGTTGCCACAGTATCATGAACTGTGTTAGCGTTTGTCCTAAGGGTCTAAATCCGACCAAAGCAATTGGACAAATCAAATCTATGTTATTAAACCGAGCGGTTTGATTACTTAGTAAACGTAAGATGGCTAATAATTTTTATTAGCCATCTTGTTATGATAACTATTAATTTCTGCGCTAAAGAAAAGGGCTTATAAATGCACGAAGGTGTGATGAAGGCATGGCTAGAATCTTCACATTTAAACGGCGGTAACGTTGCTTATGTAGAAGAGCTTTATGAAGCGTATTTAGACGATGCGACTTCTGTGCCAGAAGAGTGGCGAGAAGTGTTCGAACAATTACCTAAAGTAGATGGTGTGGATGTTGAAGTAAAACATTCAGAAGTTCGCTCACAATTTGCACAGCTTGCTAAAAACAAGCATAGAGAAGTGGTGGTAGCAGAGGGAAGTAGCTCTGACCTTAAACAGGTTAAAGTACTTCAACTTATTAATGCTTTCCGTTTTCGTGGTCACCAAAATGCAAACCTAGATCCATTAGGTATTTGGCAGCGAGAGCGTGTACGAGATTTAGAGCTAGAGTACCACGACTTATCTTCAAGTGATTTTGACCGCGAGTTTAACGTAGGTTCGTTTGCCGTAGGCCGCGATACTATGCCTTTAGGTGAACTATACCAAGCGCTTAAAACTACATATTGTGGTTCTATTGGTGCTGAGTATATGCACATCACATCGACAGAAGAAAAGCGTTGGTTACAACAGCGTTTAGAATCTGTTCAGTCTAGGCCTAAATTCGAAAAAGATGAAAAGCTACGTATCCTTAAAGGACTAACAGCAGCTGACGGTCTTGAAAAATATTTAGGGGCTAAGTTCCCGGGTGCTAAGCGCTTTTCACTGGAAGGTGGTGATGCGTTAGTTCCTATGCTCAAAGAGCTTATTCACCGGGCAGGTGAAAGCGGCCAGCAAGAAGCTGTTATAGGTATGGCTCACCGTGGTCGTCTAAATGTACTTGTTAATGTACTTGGTAAAAATCCATCAGAGTTGTTTGATGAATTTGCCGGTAAACACAAAGATACATTAAGCTCTGGTGATGTTAAATACCACATGGGTTACTCGTCAGATTTTGCGACCAAAGGTGGCAACGTTCATATGGCGCTTGCATTTAACCCATCTCACCTTGAGATTGTTAACCCCGTTGTTATGGGCTCTGTACGTGCACGTCTTGACCGCTTAGGCGATAGTTCAGGTATTAAAGCACTACCAATCACAATTCATGGTGATTCTGCGGTAACGGGTCAAGGTGTTGTACAAGAAACATTTAACCTGTCTCAAACAAACGCATTTAGCTGTGGTGGTAGTATACGTATAGTTGTAAATAACCAAGTTGGTTTTACAACATCAAAACAAGATGACGTACGCTCTACAGACTACTGTACTGACATTGCAAAAATGGTTCAGTCTCCTATTTTTCACGTGAACTCTGATGACCCTGAAGCAGTTGCATTTGTTACACAAATTGCACTTGATTTCAGAAATCAGTTTAAACGTGACGTAGTAATTGATCTAGTTTGTTACCGTCGCCATGGTCATAACGAAGCTGATGAGCCAAATGCTACACAGCCTCTTATGTATCAAAAAATCAAAAAACACCCAGTGCCTCGTTTAATCTATGCTGATCAGCTTATGTCTGAAGGCTCATTCACAGAAAGTGAAATTAAAGCACTGGCTGATGATTACCGTAATGGTTTAGATGATGGTAACTGTGTAGTTGAAGAAATTCAGCCAGAGACATCACATTCTTCTGATTGGGCTAAATATGTAGGCCATGAATGGAATGTTGATTATGACGCTAGCGTACCAGTAGAAGAGCTTAAAGCACTGGGTGAGAAAATAGCTTCTTACCCAGAGCAATATAAAGCTCAATCTCGCGTTAAAAAGATTTACGATGATCGTAAATTAATGGCAAACGGTGAGAAACCACTTGATTGGGGTATGGCAGAAACACTTGCTTATGCAACAATTGCAACTGAAGGCACTGATATTCGTTTAACAGGGCAGGATTCAGGTCGTGGTACGTTCTTCCACCGTCATGCTGTTGTACACAGTCAATCTGATGGCGCAACTTACACACCTCTTCAACATTTGAGTGAAGATCAAGGTACTTTCCAAGTATTTGATTCAGTACTTTCTGAAGAAGCCGTGGTTGCTTTTGAATACGGTTATGCTACAGCAGAGCCTACTTCATTAGTACTTTGGGAAGCACAATTTGGTGACTTCGCAAACGGTGCACAGGTTGTATTTGACCAATTCTTAAGTTCTGGTGAGCAAAAGTGGGGCCGTTTATGTGGTCTTACAATTTTGTTACCACATGGCTACGAAGGCCAAGGCCCAGAGCATAGCTCTGCGCGTCTTGAACGCTTTTTACAACTATGTGCGGATCATAATATGCAAGTATGTGTTCCTTCTACACCAGCACAAGTTTACGCGATGTTACGTCGTCAATCAGTTAGACCGCTTCGCCGTCCACTGATTGTTATGACACCTAAGTCATTGCTTCGTCATCCTCTTGCGACTTCATCGCTTGAAGAGCTTTCGCAGGGTGTTTTTCATAATATGATCGACGAAATCGATGATATTAACCCTGAAAAAGTAGAACGCGTTGTATTTTGTAGTGGTAAAGTTTATTACGAGCTCTTACAAGAACGCCGTAAACTTGAGCAAGACAATGTTGCTATTGTTCGTGTTGAACAGTTATACCCGTTCCCACATGACGAAATGCAAACGATTATGGAGCGTTACCAACACGTAACTGATTTTGTTTGGTGTCAAGAAGAGCCGCAAAACCAAGGTGCATGGTATTGTTCGCAACATCACTTTATTGATGCAATCCCACAAGGTGCTAAATTAAAATATGCAGGGCGTAAAGCCTCAGCATCACCAGCGTGTGGTTACATGTCAGTACATACTAAAGAACAACAAGCGCTCGTTGCAGACGCGCTTACTATAGAAAATAAAGGATAAGCAATGAGCACAGAAATTAAAGTTCCTGTTCTTCCTGAGTCGGTTGCAGATGCTACCGTTGCTACATGGCATGTAAGTGTTGGCGACAAAGTAAGCCGTGACCAAAACTTAGTAGACATTGAAACAGATAAAGTGGTTTTAGAAGTAGTTGCACCAAATGACGGTGTGATCACTGAAATTTCACAAGAGGAAGGTGCAACGGTACTTGGCGATCAAGTTATCGGTTTACTTGGTGATGCTGATGCAGCACCAGCAAGTGATGACTCTGACAAAGAATCTGCACCAGCTAAATCAGAAGACGCGCCAGCGGCGCAATCAGCACCAGCATCAGAAGGTAAAGAAGTGGATATTAAAGTACCTGTACTTCCAGAATCAGTTGCAGACGCAACAGTTGCTACATGGCATGTACAACCAGGTGACGCAGTTACACGCGACCAAAACTTAGTAGATATTGAAACTGATAAAGTTGTTCTTGAAGTAGTAGCTCAAGAAGACGGCATTATGGGCGAGATCATCAACGCTGAAGGCGATACTGTCCTTGGTGAGCAAGTAATCGGTTCTGTTAAAGCGGGCGGCGCACCGGCTGCTCCTGCTGCTAAAGAAGAAGCGGCTCCTGCTGCTGACTCTGGTGACAGCTCTGATGTATTAACTCCATCAGTTCGTCGTTTAATTGCTGAAAAAGGCCTAGATGCTTCTAAAATCAAAGGTACTGGCAAAAATGGTCGTGTAACGAAAGAAGATGTTGATACTTTCTTAAAAGCACCTGCACCATCAGCTAAGAAAGCTGAGGCTGCGGCTCCAGCTGCACCAATGGGCGATCGTACTCAAAAACGTGTACCTATGACACGTTTACGTAAAACGATTGCTAACCGTCTTCTTGAAGCTAAAAACTCTACTGCAATGTTAACTACGTTTAACGAAGTTAATATGAAGCCAATTATGGATCTTCGTAAGCAGTACCAAGAAGTATTCGAAAAGCGTCACGGTATTCGCTTAGGCTTCATGTCTTTCTACGTGAAAGCAGTAACAGAAGCACTTAAACGTTTCCCTGATGTAAATGCATCAATTGATGGCGACGATATCGTCTACCATAACTACTTTGACATCAGCATTGCTGTTTCTACGCCTCGTGGTTTAGTAACACCAGTACTTAAAGATTGCGATAAGCTATCAGTTGCTGAAATTGAAAAAGGTATTCGTGAACTAGCACTTAAAGGTCGTGACGGTAAGCTAACGCTTGACGATATGACGGGTGGTAACTTCACTATTACAAACGGTGGTGTATTCGGTTCGTTACTATCTACGCCTATCATTAACTTGCCACAGTCTTCAATTTTGGGAATGCACAAAATCCAAGACCGTCCAATGGCAGTAAATGGTAAAGTTGAAATTCTTCCTATGATGTATTTGGCACTTTCTTACGATCATCGCCAAATAGATGGTAAAGAATCTGTTGGTTTCTTAGTAACTATTAAAGAGTTACTTGAAGATCCAACTCGCTTATTACTGGATGTTTAATCAAGTAGTATGAAATGTAAGCTGTGAACCACAATTCACAGCTTTTTTTTTGCGCCTTTGGTCTTACTGGGGTTTTCATGTTAAGCCTTGGGATCTATACTAGGTGCGCAATTTGGGATAGTTGTTTATTGAATAAATATTCAGCTCTTTTAGTATAAAAAATTGGATAAAGCATCATGAATTTGCATGAGTATCAGGCAAAACAACTTTTTGCCGAATATGGTTTACCAGTTTCTCAAGGTTTCGCTTGCGATACACCTGAAGAAGCTGCTGCAGCTGCTGAGAAAATCGGCGGTGATATGTGGGTTGTTAAAACTCAGGTTCACGCAGGTGGACGTGGTAAAGCTGGCGGTGTAAAGCTAGTTAAAACTATCGACGAAGTAAAAGCGTTTGCAGCTAACTGGTTAGGTAAAAACCTAGTTACTTACCAAACAGACGAAAATGGTCAGCCAGTAGCTAAAATTTTAGTTGAAAGCTGTACAGATATCGCAAACGAACTGTACCTAGGTGCAGTAGTTGACCGTGCTTCTCGCAAAGTTGTTTTCATGGCGTCTACTGAAGGCGGTGTTGAAATTGAGACTGTTGCTGAAGAAACACCAGAACTTATCCACAAAGCTGAGATCGATCCATTAGTTGGTCCTCAAGCTTACCAAGCACGTGAACTTGGTTTCAAATTGGGTCTTAACCCAACACAAATGAAACAGTTCGTTAAGATCTTCATGGGTCTTGGTAAAATGTTTAACGATTTCGATTTCGCACTTCTTGAAATCAACCCGTTAGTAATCACAGACGAAGGTAACCTTCACTGTCTTGACGGCAAAATCGGTATCGATGGTAATGCACTTTACCGTCAACCAAAAATCCGTGAGTTCCACGATCCATCTCAAGAAGATGCACGTGAAGCACATGCAGCAAGCTTTGAGCTTAACTACGTAGCATTAGATGGTAACGTAGGTTGTATGGTTAACGGTGCAGGCTTAGCGATGGGTACTATGGACATCGTAAACCTACACGGCGGCAAGCCAGCTAACTTCCTAGATGTTGGTGGCGGCGCGACTAAAGAACGTGTTTCTGAAGCATTCAAAATCATCCTTTCTGACGACAATGTTAAAGCTGTTTTAGTTAACATCTTTGGCGGTATCGTACGTTGTGACATGATTGCTGAAGGTATCATTGGCGCAGTTAAAGAAGTTGGCGTAAATGTACCTGTAGTTGTACGTTTAGAAGGTACTAATGCTGAATTAGGTCGTGAAGTTCTTAAGAGCTCTGACTTAGACATCATCGCTGCTGAATCATTAACAGACGCTGCTGAAAAAGTTGTTGCTGCTGCGGAGGGCAAATAATGTCTGTATTAATCAATAAAGATACAAAAGTTATCTGTCAGGGTTTCACTGGTGGCCAAGGTACTTTCCACTCAGAGCAAGCGCTTGAGTACGGTACACAAATGGTTGGTGGTGTTAGCCCAGGTAAAGGCGGTCAAACGCACCTTGGTCTTCCTGTATTCAACACAGTACGTGATGCAGTACAAGAAACTGGCGCAACTGCTTCAGTTATTTACGTACCAGCACCTTTCTGTAAAGATGCAATCTTAGAAGCTATCGATGCTGGCATCGAGCTAATTGTTTGTATCACTGAAGGTATCCCTACACTTGATATGGTTGACGTTAAAGTTAAACTAGATCAAACAGGTACTCGTATGATCGGTCCTAACTGTCCAGGTGTTATCACTCCTGGTGAGACTAAGATTGGTATCATGCCTGGTCACATCCACAAGCCTGGTAAAGTAGGTATTGTTTCTCGCTCTGGTACTTTAACGTACGAAGCTGTTAAGCAAACTACAGATGCTGGTTTTGGTCAGTCTACGTGTGTTGGTATTGGTGGTGATCCAATCCCAGGTACTAACTTTATCGACGTTCTAGAAATGTTCGAAAAAGATCCACAAACTGAAGCAATCGTAATGATTGGTGAAATTGGTGGTACTGCAGAAGAAGAAGCTGCAGAGTACATCAAAGCTAACGTAACTAAACCTGTTGTATCTTACATTGCTGGTGTTACTGCACCAGAAGGTAAGCGCATGGGTCACGCTGGCGCAATCATTGCAGGTGGTAAAGGTACTGCTGATGAGAAATTTGCTGCACTAGAAGCTGCTGGCGTACAAACTGTACGTTCACTTGCTGATATCGGTAAAGCACTTAAAGAAAAAACAGGCTGGTAATTCAGTTAGTTTAATCTTTAAAAAGGCTCGCATTTGCGAGCCTTTTTGTTATTGACTAAAAATTAGTAAGGGTAACTAATATGCTGAAAAAACCGCACAGATAAATCTTGTCGCTCTTTATTTATAGATAGCTCAGAGGACATTGTGTGTATTGTTTTTTCTACTTGATTCATAAAACGCCCATAGCCTATCTCATGTTTATCTTTATCTGTTGCAACAATAACAAAATGTAGTGTTTCGACTAACTTATCGCTTTGGTAAAAGCTTTTCAAATCCAATTGATTGTCTTGTGTATTAAAGCTTAGTTTTTGTATTTCACAATTGCTCTCATTTTTATCTATTTTGCTATTACGAACTATGGGCAGTGCACCATTGGCCACCATAGCGCCGTGACTCAATTTATTTGTAATACACGCTTTCTTAAATGAATCTTCAAAATAATCATAAAATTTAGCATAGTCATTATTATTTATTAACGCTTGAAACTGGGTTTTAATAGCGCGTGAAACGGGAATAGAAAATGTTACGTAGGTCATTTCAGCGTGAGTATCTGGAATATTACAATGCCTAGACTGGTAGCGAGGGTAAAGACTTCTTAATTTGTATCCGTAACTTTCTTTATTACCTTTTTCTTTAGCAAATAAGTCGTATGTTAAATGTTGGTGATCGCGTAATTTAAATTGAGGTTGGTTTAAAAATAAATGTCCTTGCAAATGATTTAGAACTTTAAGCACCTTATTATGAAAATGAGCTGAGTTTGCTCTTAAATCATCGCCGGTTGCTAAAAATAATAATCGTATTTTTTTACTTTTCACGCCTTTAGCGTAATAGACCTTATGCGCTTCGTGATAGAGTGGGTTATAAAAAAACAGCATTTGCTTTTGTGTTTCTAATTGATAAGACTCATCATGAAAGCGTGCAACAGGAAGTTTATCGTTAGCTAATAAATGCACATTGTGTAATTCATATTCATCACAACAAGCAAAAAGCTGGCGTGCTATGCGCTCATAACAGCAATCAATATTGCTAAAGCTTTTATAGAAATCTTCATTGGGTGTTAGCTCTGCTAATAAATAATGATTTGCACGAGCATTTGTAGGGATATAAACACGGTGTTGTGTAGAGTTTGCCATCTTAGAGTCCTTTTTATTCGGGGTTACGCGTACTATAAAATCATTTGATGACTTAAATATTGCGCTAAAACAAATTTTATCTATAAACAAGACTTAATAAGAATTAAAGTTGAGCAATTTCTAGAATAAACCCGCATCTAGTGCTGTATGTTAGTGTTTGTTTTTGTAATAATGCATTAGTTTTGTTATCACGAATATTCAGAGGATTGCACTCCTATGGCGGAAATTGAGAATCGCCCAAGTAACTTTATTAGAACCCGAATTGATGAAGATTTAGCAAGTGGAAAGCATGCGACAACGCATACTCGTTTTCCACCTGAACCAAATGGCTTTTTACACATTGGCCATGCAAAATCAATTTGTTTAAATTTTGGTATCGCAAAAGATTACGACGGTTTATGTAATCTACGTTTTGACGATACAAACCCAGAAAAAGAAGATATTAACTATGTTAACTCTATAAAAGAAGATGTTAAATGGTTAGGTTTTAACTGGAGTGGCGACATAAAGTATTCATCGAATTACTTTGATACTTTATATGGTTATGCTGTAGAACTTATTGAAAAAGGTTTAGCGTACGTTTGTTTTTTAACAGCAGATCAAGCACGTGAATACCGTGGTACGTTAAAAGAGCCTGGTAAAAATAGCCCGTACCGAGATACTTCAATTGAAGAAAACCTAGCACTATTTGAAAAAATGCGCGCTGGTGAATTCAAAGAAGGTGAATGTGTTCTGCGAGCTAAAATTGATATGGCCAGCTCATTTATGGTGCTGCGCGATCCAATTATTTACCGTGTACGCTTTGCGCATCATCACCAAACGGGCGATAAGTGGTGCATTTACCCTATGTACGATTTTACACATTGTATATCTGATGCGCTTGAAGGTATTACACATTCACTTTGTACACTAGAATTTCAAGATAACCGTCGTTTATACGATTGGGTGCTTGATAATATTAGCCTTGAATGTCATCCACAGCAAATTGAGTTTTCTCGTTTAAATCTAGAATATACAATTATGTCTAAGCGTAAGCTAAATGACTTAGTTGTTAATAAGTTTGTTGAAGGCTGGGACGATCCTCGCATGCCTACCATAGCGGGTTTACGTCGCCGTGGTTATACGCCTGGTTCTATTCGTGAGTTTTGTTTACGTATTGGTGTAACAAAACAAGAAAACATGGTTGAAATGGGTATGCTTGAAGCCTGTATTCGTGAAGACCTAAACGAAAATGCACCTCGTGCAATGGCAGTATTAGATCCCGTTAAAGTGGTTATCGAAAACTACGATGAAAATACAATTGAAACTTTATCAGTGGCTAATCACCCTAATAAAGAAGAAATGGGTCGACGTGATGTACCATTCACGCGCGAAATTTACATCGAACGAGAAGACTTTAAAGAGCAAGCAAATAACAAGTTTAAACGCTTAGTGCTTGATAAAGAGGTACGTTTACGTGGCGCTTATGTTATTAAAGCAGAGCGTGTAGAAAAAGATGAAAACGGTGAAATAACCACTATTTACTGTACCTACGATAACGAAACACTAGGCAAAAACCCTAGTGATGGTCGTAAAGTGAAAGGTGTTATTCATTGGGTTTCTGCACCAGAGTCTATTACCGCTGAAGTACGCTTGTATGACCGTTTATTTAATGTACCAAACCCAGCTGCCGCTGATGAGTTTGAAACTACATTAAACCCTGAATCATTAGTTGTTTTACACAATGCTAAACTTGAGCCTTCACTTGCTAATTCACAAGCAGAGCAGGGCTTTCAATTTGAGCGAACAGGGTATTTTTCTCGCGATTCAAAATCAGATAATGTTGTATTTAATCAAACTGTGGGTCTTCGTGACTCATGGTCTAAAACTCAGTAATAACTAGTGTTATTATGCCCAATAACATATTGGGCATAATACTAATTTGCAATAAATTAAAAAATTTGAGGGGTCAAACCTGACGCTAACTGTGTTTAAAGTTCTGTTATAAAACAAGTGAATAACGAATTTTTTGCTTTGTTATTGATATGGCTTCCTACTCTCAGAATAGTTAACTTAGTTAATCGTTTATTGAGCCACAATATTTAGACACAAAAAAACCTGCAATTAGCAGGTTTTTTACTTTAAAAAGCGGTATTAACTGTTGGCATCACTAAATGCTTTACATGCTGCTTTATCGTTACACTCGCCGTATAAATATAAAGAATGATTAGTAAGTGTAATACCATTTTCTTCAGCAATCTCAAGCTGACGACGTTCAATCATGTCATCTTCAAACTCAACAACCTTGCCACACTTTAAACATACTAAGTGGTCGTGGTGAGTACTGCCTGAAAGTTCAAATACTGATTTACCACCTTCAAAGTGATGACGGCTTACAATGCCAGCGTCATCAAATTGGTTAAGTACACGGTAAACTGTCGCTAGGCCAATTTCTTCACCAAGGTCTAATAGAATTTTGTAAACATCTTCAGCGCTGATGTGTTGGTTATCTGGAGATTGTAAAATCTCTAAAATTTTAATACGCGGTAAAGTTACTTTTAAACCGGCTTTTTTAAGTTCCAAGTTGTGATCAGTCATTAAATCTGTCTCAATTTTATTTGGTTATACTAGACATCTTGCAAAGATGTACACGACACATTAGCAACAGTAAGAATAACGTGCCTAGGAGTTAAGTGCAAAGAACAATTGATCATAATTGTAATTTAGTCTTAAAACGCTAACTGTTTGATAATTATTTAAACAGCTAGCGTAAAGAGGGGAGAAACTAGTCAGCTAATTCGCTTAAACACATTTCTTCAAAGACTTGCGCAGACCAGGCTTTAACACGTTCTTCAGTTAGTTCAGGTTGGCGATCTTCATCAATGCCCAAACCTACAAAGTGATTGTCATCCGCCATTCCTTTAGATGCTTCAAAGTCATAGCCTTTAGTTGGCCAATGACCTACAACAATTGCGCCACGTTCAGTAACGATATCGTTGATCATGCCCATTGCATCTAAAAAGTACTCTGCGTAATCTTCTTGATCACCACAACCAAAAATAGCAACTAGCTTGCCTTCAAAATCAACTTCTTCAAGCTCTGGGAAAAAATCATCCCAATCACATTGTGCTTCGCCGTAGTACCAAGTAGGAATACCGAATAAGATCAAATCGAATTCAGCAATCTCTTCTTTAGAGCTTTTTGCAATATCGTGAACAGCAACAAGTTTTTTACCCAATTCTTTTTGGATCATTTTTGCTACGTGTTCTGTGTTACCTGTATCACTTCCGAAAAAAATGCCTACACTTGCCATGGATTTACAACCTTTTATGTATCAATAGCCAATCTTTCTTGTAAAATCGTTTCGATCAACGCACTGCGGCTAATATTTTGTGCATCTGCCATATCACTAAGTGCCTGATATAACTGTGATGAAACTTTAAATTCAACACGCTTTAAACCACGTGCTTTATCTCTTTTTATTTGATTACGTTTATTAACCTTTAACTGCATATCCCTAGAAAGGGGATTAGTTTTAGGTCTGCCTGGGCGTTTTTCGTATTCAAATAAATCGAGTGTTGTTCTATCTGTTTCTGACTTCGCCATGCTTAACCTACACCTGCGCCTTGCCAAAATACTTGAATAAGGCCTTTTGCAATAAAGCCAGAACACCCTAAAAAGAGCACAGCCCAAACAATATATTGTCCAAACTTAGGCACATTACCACTTTTTAGTACGTCTTTAATTGCCATGCCGATGAATATGAAAATACCGGCTAAGCCAAAATACAACCCTAGGGTATCAAATTCGTTAATTAACTGACTGACCATCAACGTATAACCTTTAAATTAAACGGCGCGTACTATAGCATATAAATCTACAATTATTTAGTACGCTGCATCAAAAACACGCGATAAAAATCACTTTAAACCGCAGTTAAAAAATCGCTTATTGCTTTATTAACAGCAAGTGGCTTTTGTGCATGAAGCCAATGACCTGCACCATGAATGATTTTTGCTTTGGTATTTTTAAATAGTGCCATTATTGCACTACGATGCTCGGGTAAAATATAGTCAGAATCATTACCTTTAATAAAAAGAGTATCACACAAACAAGAATTATTTTCATTAACATTGGCGGTAATTGTCGAATATTTTTCGTCAAGCACCTTTAAGTTAAATCGCCAAGTAAACTGGCCACTTTCATTTTTAGCTAAGCTTTTAAGTAAAAATTGGCGAACGCCTTGTTCATCAATATAAGGTGCCATTATTGAATCTGCTTGCTTTCTATCACTTATGTTCTCATTAGCCACGGCGTTGAGCGCCTTTAAAATTTGTGTGTGACGAGCCGGGTATCTTACGGGCGCAATATCTAGTACTACAAGCTTATTAACACGTTCAGGTTGTGTTAGTGCTAATTGCATTGCAACTTTACCGCCCATTGAGTGGCCGATTACATGTGCTTTATTAATATTTAGACTATCCATTAGCTCTAAAATATCTTGCGACATAGCAGGGTAGTTCATTTCGTTACTATGGGGTGAAAGGCCATGGTTGCGTAAATCCACATTTATTACATTAAAATGTTCACCGAGCGGTTTTGCGATCACATTTAAGTTTTCAAGTGATCCAAAAAGGCCATGAATTAAAATAACATCTGGGCCTTGCCCTTGTTGTTTGTAATTTAGCTGCATACCAGTCTCCTAAAATTTTGCATAGTTTGACGAGCATTGCTTTAAAAAGCAAAAAAATGCAGCCACTATTTATTACATTGGACTATTGGGTATTAAATCAACGACATTGAGTAAAGTTTATTCTGTAATTGCTGTTTACAGGTTATGTTTATGGGAGTGCTTGTTGTAACTCGCATTTCTGATTGGTTTGGGTATAATCACACGGGAGAAAAAAATGTGACCCGTAATGACAGGAAGAACATGAAACAAATCGACATAGACGACGAGTTATATCAATATATTGCCAGCAATACGCAAAGTATTGGTGAGAGTGCATCCACTATTTTACGTCGTTTATTAAACCTCAGCGGCGAAAAAATTCAAACCGCTAACGTAGAACTTAATCAAAATAATCAAACTGCGATAACAACCAATACTTTACCAAGTGCTGAGCAAGTTGCTGAGCAAGTTGCTGAGCCAACAAAGGTAAAAGCGCCTGATGCTGTCACACCCGTGAAGCAAAAAAGCGCTAATGTTTTTAATATATTAAATAAAGAAGAGTTAGCAATGCAAAAAGGCGTTGTTGGTCGGTTTTTGTTTATTTTAAGTGCGTTTTATAGAACCCATAAAACGGATTTTAGTGCTGTTTTAGAGATAAAAGGCCGCGATAGAGTTTACTTTGCAACAAGCAAAGAGGACTTAGTTAATAGTGGTAGTAGCATGAACCCTAAAA
The DNA here is from genome assembly GCF_900239935.1 of Pseudoalteromonas carrageenovora IAM 12662. Classification (NCBI taxonomy): domain Bacteria; kingdom Pseudomonadati; phylum Pseudomonadota; class Gammaproteobacteria; order Alteromonadales; family Pseudoalteromonadaceae; genus Pseudoalteromonas; species Pseudoalteromonas carrageenovora. The sequence goes on along the minus strand of NZ_LT965928.1, from coordinate 1,936,307 downwards.
ATATTACTGATAGTGAATATTGGGTAATGACTAACTCTAATACAACGCGCAAAAAGATGATGCTTCACGAAGTTGCGCTTTGCCTAGGATACAGTGCAGAGCAAGCTGAAAAAATTCGCGATTACTTGTAAGGAAATATAATGGCTATTCACTCAGGCGCAGGCAAAGCTGCTCCACAATCAATATTGGTTAATGTTCCTAAGTTAGTTTCTGCTTATTATTTAAATGAGCCCGACCTTGAGCAAAACCCAGAGCATTGTGTTGCTTTTGGTACATCAGGACACCGTGGTTGTTCTTACGATGTAAAATTTAACGAGTCTCATATTTTAGCAATTACACAAGCTATATGTGACTACCGAAAGCAAAATGACATTTTTGGTCCACTATTTTTGGGCAAAGATACTCATGCCTTGAGTGAAGCTGCGTTTAACTCAGCAATCGAAGTACTTGTTGCAAATGAAGTGCAAGTAATCACCCAAGAAAATGGCGACTTTACACCTACTCCAGTTATTAGCCATGCCATTGTTTGTCATAATAAAATTAACCCTAATGAATTGGCAGACGGTATTGTTGTAACGCCTTCGCATAACCCTCCAGAAGATGGTGGTTTTAAATATAACCCACCTAATGGCGGTCCAGCAGATACGGATGTGACGAAGTGGATTGAAGATAGAGCCAATCAACTTTTGTTAGAAGATTTAGTAGAAGTTGAATTGTTCCCGTTTGCTAAAGCATCTCGTTCTGGTTTTATTAAATATGAAGACTTAATGACGCCATACATTAACGATTTAGAAAATATCGTTAATTTAAAAGCGATTAGTGAGGCCGGTATCAAAGTAGGTATAGACCCACTAGGTGGTTCAGGTATTAACTTTTGGCCAATAATAGCGCAAAAATATAATTTAGATTTAACCGTAGTAAACGACAGTGTTGATCCACGTTTTGCATTTATGCCTCTTGATAAAGATGGCAAAATACGTATGGATTGCTCGTCTCCTTACTCTATGGCTAATTTAATTAAGCTTAAAGATGACTTTGATATTTCAATAGGTAACGATCCTGACTATGACCGTCATGGCATTGTTACTCCTGATGGTTTAATGAACCCAAATCACTTTTTAGCTGTGGCGATTGATTACTTATTAAAACACCGAGATTGGGATTCAAGCGTAGAAATTGGTAAAACACTGGTTTCAAGCTCAATGATAGACAAAGTTGCAGCAAGAAATGAGCGCAAAGTAAAAGAAGTACCTGTAGGCTTTAAATGGTTTGTTGAGGGCTTAAATAAAGGAAAACTTGCTTTTGGCGGCGAAGAAAGTGCCGGTGCTGCATTTTTACGTTTTGATGGCACCGTGTGGTGTACAGATAAAGACGGCTTTATTATGGGGCTACTTGCAGCAGAAATTATAGCTGTTACAGGTAAAACACCTTCAGTACTTTACAAAGAGCTTGAGCAAGAGTTTGGCTCACCACTTTACAAACGCCTAGATGCACCAGCAAGCAGCGCTCAAAAATCACGTTTAAAAGCACTAAGTGCTGATGATGTAAAAGCGGATACCTTAGCTGGAGAGCCTATTTTACAAAAGCTAACTCATGCTCCAGGTAACAACGCTGCAATAGGTGGATTAAAAGTAGTGACTGAAAATGGTTGGTTTGCTGCACGTCCATCAGGTACTGAAGATATTTATAAAATCTATCTTGAGTCTTTCAAAGGTGAAGAGCATTTAGCTCTTCTAGAAAAAGAAGCTAAAAAGTTAGTTGACACTGTGATCAGCTAACACTGCTTAAACTATTTAAAAACGGCTGATTTATTCAGCCGTTTTCGTTTGTACCTCTCACATTATTAAAAGGGCTTATCATGTTAGCCAAACCAAGTTATTTAAATGAATTAAAAAATACAGGCGATTTTTTAACGCTCAGTCGTAATAATGAATGGCATTTAGAGGCAAGTGAATTTGCTTTAGAAAATGGCACACGTGTAACTGTTCATGATACGGGCGTTATTGAGTTTAAACCACGTGTTACAACAACAAAAGATGTTGTGCTTTCAAGCGCAGTGCACGGTAACGAGACTGCGCCAATAGAAATTTGTGACTCGCTCATAAAGCAAATTATAAGTGGCGAACTTAAGCTAGCTCAACGAGTGCTATTTATTTACGGTAACCCTAAATCTATAAATATTGGTTTACGTTTTGTTGAAGAAAACCTTAATAGGTTATTTAACGGTCATCATACTGTAGAAGGGATAGCTATGAATGATGAACGTGTTCGTGCTGCAAAGCTTGAACAATACGTGAGTGATTTTTTTGAGCGCGGTGAGCACGGCAGTGCACGTAGTCATTATGATTTACATACTGCAATTCGAGGCTCAAAAAATGAGAAGTTTGCCGTCTACCCATACTTACATGGTAAACCATGGAAAAAATCACAATTACAGTTTTTATTAAGCTGTGGTGTAAATACCGTATTGATGATGAAATCTGAAGCTACAACGTTTAGTTATTATTCGTCGTATGTACACGGTGCTGACTCGTTTACTGTTGAACTGGGTCAAGTTAAACCTTTTGGTCAAAACGACATGACTCGATTTGAAAAAACCAAGAAAACATTGGCTGCATTAATTAGTCAAAATGAAGTTGAATATCCACAATTTAATGCAAGTGACTTTGAGCTTTTTGCAGTGCATCGTACAATTAACAGAACAGAAGATGAGTTTAGTTTTCCATTTTCAGATGATGCTGAGAACTTTACTGGGTTTGCAAAGGGGGAGCTGCTTGCTACAGACGGTGATACGTCTTACTATGCCGACGTTGAGGGTGAAGCTATCATTTTCCCAAATGCACACGTTGCTTTAGGGCAGCGAGCATTACTTACTGTTATTCCTATGCAAATTGATAGTAATTTCGTCTAATAGAACTCGTCAGACCACACCTGTATTTAAGTTAACTATATGATTGGTATAAATTTAATTGGCCGTATAGTTAACTTGCCAGTTTTTTAATCAGTATTTATTTTTCTTTCGTCACAGATTTGTTGAATAACACTTTACGTTAACGTAAAGTGTTGGCAGCTTTAATTAAAGACAGTGCAGATGCTGCAAAGTTTATTCGCAGCTGTTACCCATAATAATAATCCACAGGGGCATTGTTTTTCCGACAACAAAAGAAGGTAGGTTATGAGTAATCCCAATAACGTATCGCTGAATATTAACCATGACCTAGAGTTTATCGATGGTAATGCGCTTAATATTCCAACCCTTAGTATTTTAACTGAGGACGGCGACATTCATCCTAGTGCAACTGCACCTGATATTTCAAAACATACCGCACTTAAATTATACGAAACGATGCGTTTTATTCGCCTGCTTGATGAGCGTATGCAAGGCGCACAGCGCCAAGGCCGTGTTAGCTTTTATATGCAATGCTTAGGTGAAGAGGCCGCTGTAACCGCATCTGCTGCAGCACTAGATCAAGACGATATGATAATGGCGCAATACCGTGAGCAAGCCGCACTTCATTATCGTGGCTTTACACTTGATCAGTTTATGAACCAAATGTTTTCAAACGAATTGGATTTAGGCAAAGGCCGCCAAATGCCGATTCATTATGGTTCTAAAGAATTGAATTACATGACTATCTCATCGCCATTAGGTACTCAAATTCCTCAAGCTACCGGTTATGCCTATGGACAAAAAGTAAAGCATATAGATGCAAAAACAGGTGAGCTTGCAAGTACTATCGATAACGTGACGATTTGTTATTTTGGTGAGGGTGCGGCATCGGAAGGTGATTTTCATGCTGGTTTAAATATGGCTGCTGTACACAAAGCACCCGTTATATTTTTTGCCCGTAATAATGGCTATGCAATATCTACTCCGGCAGATGAGCAATTTAAAGGTGATGGTATTGCCTCTCGTGGTGTTGGCTACGGCATTAAAACGATTAGGGTGGATGGGGCTGATGCATTAGCTGTTTACGCTGCAACAAAAAAAGCGCGCGAAATTGCAACTACCCAAGGTGAACCTGTTTTAATTGAATCTATAGCGTATCGATTAGGTGCGCACTCTACATCTGACGATCCTAGTGGCTATCGCTCAAAAGATGAAGAGGCAAACAATCAAACGTGTCCAATTGATAAATTTAGAAAATGGCTTGTTAAGCAAAACTGGTTAAACGAAGAGCAAGACGTAAAAGCAAAAGAGTCTATTCGCGAAGAAATTTTAGCAGCCCTTAAGCGTGCAGAAATAGTTCAAAAACCTGCATTAGAAGAACTAATTTCTGATGTATACGATACGCCTATTCCTTCTCTTGTTCGTCAATATAACGAATTAAAAGAGCATATTAAAAAGCACCCAGATGCGTATCCGATCACAGCAGGGAGAATCAAGTAATGGCTAAAATGAACATGCTACACGCAATAAACTCTGCGCTCGACATTACAATGAATGAACATCCTCAAGCCTGTATTTTTGGTGAAGATGTTGGTTACTTTGGTGGCGTATTTAGAGCAACATCGGGCTTACAAGAAAAATACGGTAAGCATCGTGTTTTTAATACACCTTTAACTGAGCAAGGTATTTTAGGTTTTGCTAATGGTTTAGCGGCATTTGGTGCACCTGCTTTAGCTGAAATACAATTTGCTGATTATATTTTTCCGGCATTTGACCAAATAGTTAATGAATCAGCAAAATTTAGATACCGCAGTGGTAACGAGTTCAACGTAGGGAATTTAACCATACGTACACCTTATGGTGGTGGTATTGCCGGTGGTTTATATCATTCGCAATCACCTGAGGCATATTTTGCACATACGCCGGGCTTAAAAATAGTTGTACCACGCAACCCTTATCAAGCAAAAGGTTTGTTACGTGCGTGTATTAAAGACGATAACCCTGTTTTATTCTTTGAACCAAAGCGTTTGTACCGTGCATCAATTGGTGAAGTACCTGAAGAAGATTACACTATTGAGCTCGGAAAAGCCGAAGTAGTACAAGAAGGGTCTGATATAACCGTACTTGCTTGGGGCGCGCAAATGGAGATTGTAGAAGACGCTGCTAAACAAGCCAGTGAGCAAGGTATAAGCTGTGAAGTAATAGATCTTAGAAGTATATTACCGTGGGATGTAGACACCATTGCTAAGTCGGTAACCAAAACGGGTCGGTTAGTTGTTAGCCATGAAGCGCCTATTACAAATGGCTTTGGCGCTGAAATAGCGGCAACTATTCAACATGAGTGCTTCCTACATTTAGAATCTCCTATTATGCGAGTGTGTGGTTTAGATACTCCATACCCGCTAGCGCTTGAAAAAGAATATGTACCGGATGCGTTAAAAGTACTGGCTGCAATTAAACAATCAATGGATTTTTAGGGGTTACCATGGCTAAAGATTTTATATTACCCGATATTGGTGAAGGCATTGTTGAATGCGAAGTTGTTGAATGGTTAATCAAAGAGGGCGATAGCGTATCTGAAGATCAGCCTATTTGTGATGTAATGACAGATAAAGCATTAGTGCAAATTCCGGCTGTACATGATGGTGTAATTACTAAGCTTTATTATCAAAAAGGTGAAATAGCTAAAGTACATGCCCCATTATTTGCTATGGATGTAGACGGTGACAGTGCAAATAATGAAGCTGTTCAAGAAGACGTTACAACTGAACTACAAGCAAACACTAGCTCAACTGATTTGCTAGAAGACTTTATACTACCCGATATCGGCGAGGGTATTGTTGAGTGTGAAATTGTTGATTGGTTAGTTGCAGAAGGCGACGAAATAGAAGAAGACCAAGCTGTTTGCGACGTAATGACGGATAAAGCATTAGTACAAATTCCGGCTAAATATACGGGTACTGTGCAAAAGCTTTATTATCAAAAAGGTGAAATTGCTAAAGTACACAGCCCGTTATTTCAAATGACAATTACAGGCAGTGCAGCTAAGCCAAATATTGATATAAACCAAGCGGTCGTAAAGGCGCAAACTAATGCTGTTGTTGAAAAAACAGCACCAGTTAAAACGCAGCAAGCTGCTAAAGTTATCAACCAAAAAGCAGTGGCATCGCCTGCGGTTCGCCGCAAAGCACGCGAGCTTGATGTGGATTTAACTTGCGTACCCGGTAGTGGTAAAAATGGCCGTATTTATAAGCAAGATATTGAAGAGTTTGTAAAAGTTGAAGTGCCAAATACTATTGATACTTCACCTCTTAATAACAATGCCTCTCAAAGTACAGTACAAAACCAAACGCAAAATCAAAGTGGTGGCGTACGAGTAGAGCCTATTAAAGGCATTAAAGCGGCTATGGCTAAGCAAATGATGGCTTCTGTGTCTACTATTCCGCACTTTACCTTTAGTGATGAAATTGACTTAACACAGTTAATTACGCTCAGAAGTGCATTAAAAGAGCAGTATAAGGCGCAAGGTGTAAAGCTCACCATGATGCCGTTTTTTGTTAAAGCACTGTCACTGGCTATGAAAGAATACCCAGTGCTTAACTCAAAAGTAAATGATGAATGTTCAGAGCTTACCTACTTTGATGATCATAATATTGGTATTGCAGTTGACTCTAAAATTGGTTTGTTAGTGCCTAATATTAAATCGTGTCAGAGTAAGAGCATTGTAGATGTAGCAAACGATTTAACTCGTTTAACTCATTCAGCACGCGAAGGGCGTGTTGCACCTGATGACTTAAAAGGTGGCACAATTAGCATTTCGAATATTGGTGCAATTGGTGGCACTATTGCGACGCCTATTATTAATAAACCAGAGGTAGCGATTGTTGCATTAGGTAAATTGCAACATTTACCGCGTTTTGATGAAAGCGGGCAAGTTGTGAGTAAAGCAATTATGCAAGTTAGTTGGTCTGGCGATCATCGCGTTATTGAAGGCGGAACAATTGCACGCTTTAATAACTTGTGGAAATCGTATTTAGAAAACCCATCGGCAATGATGATGGCTATGAGTTAATAATATAATTGTTTAAACCTAATAAAAAACCAGCAATTTGCTGGTTTTTTGTTTTAAATGAGTCTGTTTTTATTTAAGATACAAGTGTTGCTAAAAAGTAATAAAATTAACCCCGTTAGGGAATATAAAAAATAACACTAAGGAAATATTATGGAACATTATATGAATGCGCTGCGTAGCTACGCAGATTTTTCAGGGCGTAATCGTCGTAAAGCATTTTGGATGTTTTACCTAATCAACTTTTTAATTGCTTTAGTACTGGGTGTGGTTGATGAGCTGATGGGGGTAGCTGTGGTTGGAACAATTTATAGTTTAGCACTATTAATACCACAATTAAGTGCGGGTGCTCGCCGTCTTCACGACACAGGCCGCTCTGGCTGGTGGCAGCTACTTTGGTTAGTACCAATTATTGGTTGGATTGTTTTAATTGTGTTCCTTGCACAAGACTCACATGAAGGCGAGAATGATTTTGGCCCAAATCCAAAAGAGCTAGCTGCAGAGCCAGCTACTGTATAAAAAATAACTTAATATAAAAAGCTCAGCAATTGCTGAGCTTTTTTGTGTTTGGCAATTTTAGCTTAAAAAGTAAAGGCCATAGCCAACAGCTAATGCAGGGATAGACGTATACAAAGTCGCAATTATAGCCGCTTTAGGTGCCATGGCAATTGCAGGGAATAATGCATCACCATCGTTAGATATAGCATTAGCAGTTAATGCGCTAAATGGAATGATCCCCTGAATATATAACGTTGTAACAATTATTTGCGGGCCACAACCCGGTAAAAAACCAATCACTACAGCGATAAGCGGCGCTAAATAAGCGTAATGTGCAAACCAGGTTTTTAAATCAAGCCCTGCAATATTTACTAAAATTTCAAACAACATAAACGATGCCACAACCCATGCAGTAACAAAGTGTGTGTCTTGAAGTACTTTAATAATTTTAGAAGGTGGATTACATTCATCGTCTTCAGAGGTTACTTCTTTATAGCTTTCGCCTTTAGAAGAGTACGCCCATATAGTTACAGTAAATAACGCCATTGCAGCACCAAAAATACTAATACTTGTGCCTGTGTATTTTCCAAATTGATCAAAGTCGACATTAAATGCAATTAAAAAAGCAATAATGAGGCTTGGAATAATAGCGAACATCCAAACGGGTTTGCTTATTTTAATTATTCGAGTAGGCAATACTTTTACTTGGTGTTTTTGTTCTTGCTTAATTGGGCGTAAAAAGTCTTTTGCATGAAGGGCATTTACTATAACACCACAAAGCGTACCGACAACTAAACCAATCGCCATTATCATCAAACCTTCAGTAGGGCGAGTGGCAAGGAGTAAAAATGCAGCATCGCCCATTGTGGCAGTAAGCACGGCGACTATAGCCCCAAAACTTGCTTGGCCTTTTGTAAATTGGGTAACTACTATTATTGCACCACCACATCCAGGAAGGGCACCTAATACGGCCGCAAAAAATATTTCTAATACCGGCGATTTAGCACTTAAATAACTAAGCTCTAACTGAGGTAAGTGCTCTATAGCGTAGTAATAAATTAATAATGTAGCAGCTACAAATACGCTAACTTGAAAAAAAGCATCGCTTAGTGCTGTTATTGTAATTTCACGAAGTGATGGCACAGCTAAGCATACCAACAAAAACAGTGGTAATAATAAACGTTTATTTTGACTAACAAAGCGTTTAGAAGCGGGCGTAATAAATCCTATTTGAGAGAGTAAAATCATACAGTGTTACCAATTAAATAAACGTGGTAACACTGTATATTTTAATTAAATGATAATCAATATCATTTGCGTCTATTTAAATCGATTACTCACTTTGAGTTTTTCGATGTTAAAACCTATGTTATTTACGTTGAAACTCTGAGTTTGCATTCCAAGTAGGCCATTGCTCTTGCTCAGATATATTAAAACCTACTTTATAAAATAATTGTAAGTCTTGAACAGCGCCTGATAAATCCCACTCATCGCGGTACCTATCACAAGGCTGATGATAACAACCACGAAGCACTAAACTCATACGTTTACGATAATTTGCTGTATCTTCATCGGCTGCTACTGTACCACCGCCTGCATACATTGCAGGAATACCCATATTTGCAAATGCAAAGTGATCAGAGCGGTAATAGCCACCCGATGATGGTTTTGGATCACCAGATATTGTTCTACCTTGCTCTTTTGCTGCGGTAGTCAAAAATTCGTCCATTTGCGATTTACCAATACCCACTACATTCATATCTTTAACTTTACCTAGTAGGTTTAAGCTATCCATATTTATGTTAGCAACGGTTTTATTCGCTGCAATAACAGGGTTTGCTGCGTAATATTTAGAACCAAGTAAACCTTGTTCTTCTGCAGTAACGGCTAAAAAGGTCATTGAGCGGCTAGGGTGTTTAGGTAATTGAGTAAATGCTTCGGCTACTTCAATAAGACCAGCTGTCCCCGTTGCGTTGTCGTGTGCACCATTATAAATTTGATCGCCTTTACGGGTCTTATCTGTACCTAAGTGATCCCAATGTGCAGAGTAAATAACATGTTCTTCGGGTTTTTCACTACCAGGTAGGGTTGCAATAAAGTTGTACGACACCGATTTTTTAATTGTATTTTTAACACTTACTGATGCGGTTAAATCGCCCATATCAACGTTATAAGCACCTTTTGCTGCATTTGCTTTTACAGTCTCAAAATCAAGGCCAGCTTTAGTAAAAAGCTCTTTTGCTACATCACTAGTTACCCAACCTTCAACGGCAACACGGTCCATGTTGTTATTTTCTTTTTGAAACCCAAATTGCTCACCACTCCAAGAGTTTTCTACAACCGACCACGGGTAAGATGCAGGTGCTGTTTCATGAATAATAATGGCTCCAGCTGCACCTTGACGGCTTGCTTCTTCGTACTTGTAAGTCCAGCGTCCGTAGTAGGTCATTGCATCGCCTGTAAATAACGCAGGATCTTTTGTAGCAAAACCCGGATCGTTAACAAGCATAACCACTGTTTTGCCTTTAACGTCTAGCCCTTCGTAATCATTCCAGTTGTACTCTGGCGCATTTACACCGTAGCCAACAAATACAAGTTCAGAATTCTCAATGCCTTCTTGTGCACTAATACGGCTACTACCCATAACCATATCTTTTTTATATTGGTAATCTTTCCCACCAATACTTAATACCATGTTTGCATCAGCCTCAAGCGACACAAGAGGAACTTCTTGTAAGTAGCTGTCGCCATTGCCTGGCTCTAAACCTAGGGCTTTAAATTGCGATGTTAAATAATCAAGCGTTAGCTTTTCGCCAGGCGATGAAGGGGCGCGTCCGCCAAATTCATCAGATGCGAGTACTTTTACATGTTTAGCCAGTTCATTAGCTTTAATGCTGTTATAGCCTTTAGTTACATCGGTAGATGTAATACTTGTTGTTGCACAGCCTGCTAAAACAGCACCTGCAAGTAATGTGAGAGAAAAATAACGTTTCATGTCAGCTCTTTTCTTGTTTTAAGATTTAATAAGTATATTAAGTTCTATTAAGTAGAACCAGTTTTTGCGGTAAACTTCCCGTAAATTAAAGGTATAAATTGTTAAAGGTACAAATGAAACGCTTTACTCCTCCAGAGCAATGGCAAGTGAGTAGTTTACAAACAGGCGCATTTTCGCACTTACGTGAGCTATTTAAAGTAGACGAACTAACTAATTGGCCTGCACCTCAGTGGTTTTCTCCTTTTTTAAAAGCGATTAATGCTAATAATATTGCTATTAGTTTTGAAGACGACGCAAAAGTAGATTTTGGCGATAGGTATTACGAGCAGGTTATCTTTGAAACGGGTGTAGTGCCAACTCGTGCAGAAAATTGGCATGACTTATTTGGTGGTTTTATTTGGTGTTTATTCCCAAAAACTAAGGCACTGATCAACCAACGTCACGTGCAAGATATAGCGCAATATGGGCTACAAAAACGAACCAAACACAGAAATGCACTCACTTTATTTGATGAATGCGGCGTTGTATTAGCCATTAGCGACACAAAGTGGATTGAGCTACTTCGCGAGCACCAATGGAAGGCAGCTTTTGTTGATAATAAAAACGAGTGGGGTAAAACAATAAAGCCGTTCATGTTTGGTCATGCAAATTACGAAATGCTTACCAAGCCTTATATAGGATTAACGGGTAAAGCGTTGTTTGTAAGTATGCCCGATGAAATATTTTGTAAAGATTTAGTTACTCAATATCAGTACCTAGACCAAGCCCTTTATGAGATGATTAATACTGACAACTGTTTAGCTGATAACAAACAGCTTTCACCTTTGCCTTTATTAGGTGTGCCAGGTTGGCATGATGAAAATCAAGACGCGTCATTTTACGACAATACAGACTATTTTAGAGCGAAACGAAGGATACGAACATGATAGAAATCGCTGGGCTTAAAAAGAAATTTAAGTTAACCAAAGATCATAAAAAAAACAAAGTCGACGATATCGACCCACGTGAAGACAAAGACTATTTTCACTCTGTTCGTAATGTAAGCTTTAGTTGTGCTAAAGGTGAAGTGCTTGGTTTATTAGGTCCAAATGGTGCGGGTAAAACAACAACACTACGCATGTTATCAACCGCACTGAAACCAGATGAAGGCTCTATTACTATAGCGGGAAACGACATAGTAAAAAAACCATTGCTAGGGCGCAAATCAATCGGCTTTTTATCAGGATCTACAGGGTTGTACGGCCGCTTAACCGTAAAAGAAAACATAGAGTACTTTGCAAAACTCCATGGGATGAGTAAAAAAGACATAGCATCGCGTTGTGAAGAGCTGTTTACCATGCTCGATATGCACAAATTTATTGATAAACGCGCAGAAAACCTCTCAACAGGTATGAAGCAAAAAGCAAATATAGCTCGTGCGGTAGTTCATCATCCCGATGTGGTAGTGCTTGATGAACCAACAACTGGCCTTGATATAATGACTACACAAACGGTTATAAATTTTATTAAAGGCTTAAAAGAGCAGGGCACACCTGTTATTTTCTCAACTCACCATTTAGATGAAGTTGCACTTTTATGTGACCGAGTAGCGGTTATAAATGAAGGCGTTAGTTGTTTTGATGGCACAGTAGATGAATTTAAAAAAGCAGGTAATAGTGAAGAGCTTAATCAAGCATTTATAAATATATTAACGGAGAAACAAGATGTTTGAAGTATTTAAAAAGGAATTAAAAGAACTCCTTCGTGACAAAAAAACCTTATTGTTTGTTGTAGCGTTGCCCGTTGTTATATTTCCACTACTATTTGCAGTAATGGCATTTATAAGCTCACAAGCTGCGCTTGATGCTGATCAAAAAGTAAATACATACGTAATTATTAATGGTGAGTATGCACAAGAATTTACAGATAAAGTGTTTTACCACAAAAGTTTTGAGTTATATAAAGGCAGCAAAACATTTAATACTATTGAAGAGCTTAAAGCGGGTGTTACTGCTGGTGATATCGATATGGGTATCTATTTACCCAGTGATGCCAAACAAACGTTAAATGACGAAAAGCAAAGTAAATGGCAAGTGGTATTTAACGATTCAAAATCTATTAACTTTTTGTTTGAACGTGTAAAAGAGCTGGCTAAGGAATGCAGCGACAATTTACAAAAAGAACAATTAATTAGCTTTGGTATTGATATGTCAGCCCACGCAGCGCTGTTAAATCCAGTTGATGTAATAAAAGTTGATACCGCAGATAAGCGTGAAAACTTAGGCGAGAAAATGGGTGGCTTTTTACCTTACTTACTTATCCCTCTTGTATTAATGGGGGCGACTTATCCAGCTATAGATCTAGGCGCTGGTGAAAAAGAGCGTGGCACACTAGAAACTCTTCTGCTTACCCCTATTACTCGTACTGAGTTAGTACTTGGTAAATTTTTAACGCTGTTAACGACTTCTATAGCGTCCACAACAATAACAGTACTCAGTATGGGCTGTTGGGTTGCGTTAGCATTAGCGTTTGCTGATTTAGATGTGATTAAAACGGCTTTTAGTTCTTTAGCAGTAACCGATTTACTAATGATATTTGTATTGCTGCTACCTTTGGCTGCAATTTTTTCATCATTAGCATTAGCTATATCTATCTATGCACGTACGTTTAAAGAAGCTCAAAATTATATGGCTCCGCTAAGTATGGGTGTATTCTTTCCTATTATAATTTCAATATTACCTAATATGGAGCTAACCGCTAAAACTGCGTTTATTCCTGTTACTAATGTTGCTTTAGCAATTAAAGATATAATTAAAGGCACCGTTGATTACACTTTTGTAGGCTTAATATTTTTGGCTACGGCGTTGATAGCCGGTGCGCTGCTAGCATTTTGTGTAAAATGGTTTAATAGAGAAGACGTTCTTTTTAGATAGAAAGCCAATATTATAAAATGTAAATGAGGTAGCCAAGGCTACCTCATTTTTTAATTAGTCACTAAAATTAACGCATGTATTCAAGCGCTAACCAACCCAAATATTCACTTAAAATTCATACTCTTTGTGCTCTAAAAATTAAACTCATCCTTTAGTACTTTAATAGGTAAAAACATTAAAATTAATAACAATAACTAATTAGTTTTGGGGTCCTTTTTAACTTTTAATACACTATACTGTAGCGAGTAGAATCTGGTGGCGAAGGTAAATGTTAAAAAGGAATGTTTTTTTGAATGTTGCAAAAAGTAATAAATTAATTGTGGTTGCAGCAGGGTTGTTTTTGCTGATTGCGTTACCTGCTTTGTATATATTTGAAAAAAACGTTAGAAGTGATATTTACCATACAGCGCAAACTGAACTTAAGCGCGAGCTTGAACTTAAAAGCCTCTCTTTAAAAAAGCATCTACAAGATAGCGTTAATGCAATTAGGTTTTTAGATGCAACACCTCCTATTCAAGGCATTTCGCGTGCTTCTGAAAATAAATATATCGATCCATTATTGGGCACGCCTATTGATGTTTGGCAAACTCGTTTAGCCAGTATTTTTAGCGGCTTTATGCGGACTGATGAAAGCATACTGCAGGCTCGTTATATTATGCTCGCGGATGGCGGGCAAGAAATAGTAAGGGTGGACCGTAATCAATTAGGTGAAATTATAAGGTTACAGGGCTCGCAGTTACAAAAAAAAGGCGAGCGTGAATATATAATTAAAACAAGCATGTTGGATGACAAAAGCGTTTACATTTCACCAATTAATTACAACCGCGAAAATGGGCAAATTCAAAAGCCTTATGTAAGTACTTTTCGAGTTGCTAAACCAGTATTTGACGAACAAAAACAAGTATTTGCTATTTTAGTAACAAACTATTTTGCCGAAAACTTAATAAAAAGTTTAACGGTTGAATCCCCACAAGGGACACAAATTTACTTGATGAATAACGAGGGTGAATTTTTGTATCATCCAAATCCCGATTTAAGATTTGGTTTTGAGTTTAATAAAGCAAAAACATGGGATGAAGAATTTACAGCCTCAGGTACCATGGATGCAGATGGCACACTGCCTTTTAACGAGTACCCTGCATTTTACACTTTAAAAAAACGCATCACATTTAGCGGCAATATAGCTATGCTTCCGCTAGAACTGGCTGTGAGTGTTAATACTGAGCACCTACTAGCTAAAGTGAGTAAAAGACGAGATAACTTTATAACTATGCTGGTGGTATTTTTTAGCATATTTTTAGTAATCACCATTTTATACCAGCGCTTTATTAACCGAAAATTACTTATTCACTCTTTAAAAGAGCAAAATAATAAAGTGATTGAAAATTCGCTCGATGCCATTTTTACAATCGAGCAGACTGGCGTAATTGTTAATTTTAATAATACAGCGCGCGATGTTTTTGGTACTAATTTAAAAGGGGAGAACGTTAGTTTTACGTCACTCTTTGAGTTAAGCGATACAGATAAAAATTGCATACAAGATACAATTACCGACGGCGTTAAAATGCCTTTTGAAGCAACCTACACCGATGGGTTTGGTAGTAAACAATTTTACTCTATTACCCTTAGTAGTATTTTTGATGTATTTAATAATCGTTACCAAGTGGCGGCCATTTTAAGAAATATAAGTTCGTTAAAAAATATTCAATCTGAGCTTGAAGGTTTAAATAATACCCTAGAGTTAAAGGTATCACAGCGCACAGTAGAGCTTGAGCGAGCAATTGATCAGGCGCTTGCTGCAAGCCAAGCTAAAAGCGATTTTGTTGCTAATATATCGCACGAAATACGCACTCCGATGAACGGCGTACTAGGCATGTTAGAAATGCTTAAAGAAGATAGTCTTACCGACCAGCAACATCATTACTTAAAACTAGCTAATAGTAGTGCTAATTCTTTAATGAATTTAATAAATGATATTTTAGATTTTTCTAAAATAGAAGCCGGTAAGCTGGATATAGATAATCACACATTTGATGTGGTCACGGTTTGTAGTGACATGATCACATCGCTTGCGCTGCAAGGGCAACGTAAAGGTCTTGAAGTATTTTTAGATACTAAAAATGTGGTTGATAGAATGGTTATTGGTGATAGCCATCGCCTAAAGCAAATTTTGATAAACTTAGTAAATAACGCGTTTAAATTTACGCATAAAGGGGAGGTAAGTTTAACCTTATCGTCTAAGTATATTACTGATTCAAAGCTGCTAATGAGTTTTACAATTAAAGATACTGGTATAGGTATTGCGCCAGAAAATCTCAATAAGTTATTTGAAGTATTTACCCAAGAAGACTCTAGTACCACGAGGCATTTTGGTGGAACCGGCTTAGGTTTATCTATTTGTAAAAAATTAGCACAGTTAATGGGCGGCAATATTACTGTCACGAGTGAGAAAGGTGCGGGGAGTACATTTACAGCTACAGTAGAACTTCATGTAGCCGCCCAGAAAAAATTAAACACAGGCATTGAGCTTTCAACAAGTATTAATGTAGCTGCGTTAATTGCGCGCGATAACGTGTTTAATAACGTTACTGACCTATTATTACAAACCTGTAAGGTTGATGAAGATAAAATAATAAGGCTCGATTACTTTAGCGAGCATGAAGCCTTTGACGCTGATTTATTAATTATTGATGATGAACACCCACAAGTAGATGCATTAATAAACTTTTGTAAGCAACACGATAAACGCTATGTACTGATTTTGCGTGATATGGTCATGAATAAGCAATCTAAAAAGGTATTCCCAGAGCATAGCCATATTCTTAATAAGCCGCTTACTCAAGATCAATTTACCTATAAATTGGCAAGTTTATTTGGTGCCAGTAAAGAGTTTGTTTTAACCCCACCTAAAACTCTCGAGGAAGAATTATCTGAGCCTGATTTATCGGCTTATCATGTACTGCTTGTTGATGACAACATGATAAACATTGAAGTGGCCAAAGCCATTTTAAAGCGTACTAAAATTAATATTACATGTGCATCTGACGGCCTTGAAGCCATTGACGCGCTTAAATTTAATGAAGGCCAACACATAGATTTAGTATTAATGGACTGTCAAATGCCTAACTTAAATGGCTACGATGCAACAAGTGAAATACGTAACGCTAAAGCCGGCATTAATTACATTCATGTGCCAATAATAGCGATGACAGCAAGTGCTATGGAAGGTGATAGAGAGCGCTGTATTGCAGCAGGTATGAACGACTATATTACCAAGCCTATAAAACCAAAAACACTAAAAGAGAGGTTAATAACCTGGTTGAATTAGTATTTTCGATAGGCAATTTATTTTTAATAAGTCATCGGTTAAGCCGCTGACTTATTCGGTTTAACTGCTGTAGGTGTAACTATGCTCGTTACATCTGCACTCTCTAATACTTTTTGCGTGTCTGACCAATGCAGCAACTCTATTTTACCGTTTTGCTGCTCTACTAGGGCTGTACAGCTTTCTATCCAATCGCCATCGTTGCAATACACTATGTCATCTTCAACCTTAATTTTAGGGTGATGGATATGACCACAAATAATACCATCCACCTTTTGCTTTTTAGCTTCGTGAATAGCCGCATCTTCAAAGGCTGCAATTGCCTCGCGGGCTTTATGTACACGCGCTTTTATATAGGCTGCGAGTGAATAGTAATTACCACCAAATACTTTACGAATTCGATTAGTCCAGCGATTTAAAAATAATAAAAAGTCATAGCCTGCATCTCCAGCAATACTAATGAGTTTGTTATAGCGGGTAGCAATATCAAAATCATCACCATGAACCAGTAAAAAACGCTTATTTGCTTTAGTGGTATGAATATATTGCTGATGGACTTCTACACCAAAAATTGTTTGGTCCACATAGTGTCTAAACGTTTCGTCGTGGTTACCAGGGATGTAAATTACACGCGTTCCATCCAGTGCTTTTTGTTGTATACAGTTAAGTACTTGGTAGTGGGAAGGATGCCAATAAAACTGGCGTTTCATCGACCATAAATCAACAATATCACCGACTAAATAAAGCGTATCGCATTCAATTGAGTTTAAAAAATCTAGCAGGTATTCTGCTTTACAATCTTTAAAACCTAGGTGTACGTCGGAGATCCATACCGCAGGATAGTGCTGCTTGTTTGCGTTTAATTGCTCTGTCATGTCCTTTCCCCATAGTGGAATAATTATCCACTTTAGATAAGGCGCGTGACATTTATAAGACACTTTGGCTAAGCCTACATGACATTACACGCAAAAAATTAAAATAAAAAAGCCGCTAATTAAAGCGGCTATCTGTTTATAGGCTCGTTAAACTATTAATTAACCTTTTACGGTAACCTTAATAACTTCAACTGCTGTGTCTATATCAACCATAAGTTTTTCGCCGGTATGACGGTTTTTAAGCTCGACTTTATTTTCGTCAAGGTTACGCTCGCCAATAACCAGTGTATAAGGCACACCAATTAACTCCATGTCATTAAACATAACACCAGGGCGCTCTTTACGATCGTCAAATAACACGTCTAAACCTGCATCTTTTAAACCTTGGTAAAGATTATTAGCAATATCAGGGATACGATGTGACTTATGCATATTCATTGGTACGATTGCTAAATCAAATGGTGCAATAGGTTGCGGCCATTTAATACCGTAATCATCATTGTTTTGCTCAATAGCAGCAGCAACAATTCGAGATACACCAATACCGTAACAACCCATAGTCATTACTTGGTTTTTACCACCTTCGTTTAACACGCCGGCTTTCATCGCTTCTGAGTATTTAGTCCCTAGCTGGAAAATATGGCCTACTTCAATACCACGTTTGATTTGAAGGTTACCTTGACCACATGGGCTTGCATCACCTTCAACAATATTACGGATATCTGCAACTTCGTAGTTAGTTACATCACGATCCCAGTTAATACCGCTAAAGTGTTCGTCATCTTTATTAGCGCCGGCTACAAAATCAGCCATTACATTTGCTGTTCTATCAACAATAATAGGCATTGATAAACCAACAGGGCCTAATGAGCCTGGCTTTGCACCAATAGCGTCAACGATGTCTGCTTCTGTTGCCATTTCAAGAGGCGAGTCAACAAGTGGGTGCTTTTCAGCTTTTAGTTCATTTAAATCATGATCGCCACGAAGTACAAGTGCTACTAAACCACGTACTTCGTTTTCATCAGGCGTACCATAAACAATTAACGTTTTAACGCCACGATGAGGTTTTACACCGTAATGTTTTTTAAGCTCATTAATAGTTTTAGCATCTGGAGTAGGGAATGCTTTTAGCTCTTTGCTTGCTTCTGGGCGAGGAACAGTGGGAGCAAGTGCTTCTGCTTTTTCAATGTTAGCGGCATAATCGCTGCCATCACTAAATGCAATTGCATCTTCGCCTGACTCAGCAAGTACGTGAAACTCGTGAGAAACACTGCCACCAATTGAACCTGTATCCGCGATAACAGGACGGTAGTCAAGGCCTAAACGCTCAAAAATATTACAATATGCTTTGTGCATTGCTTGATAAGTTGCATCTAAACACTCTTCACTTAAGTGAAAAGAGTATGCATCTTTCATTGTAAATTCACGGGCACGCATAACACCAAAACGAGGGCGTCGCTCGTCGCGTACTTTAGTTTGTACTTGGTATAATGTTATAGGTAACTGCTTGTAGCTGCTTATTTCTTTGCGAACAAAATCAGTTATTACTTCTTCGTGCGTTGGACCAAGTGCAAATGTACGGTTGTGACGGTCTGTAAAACGCATAAGCTCAGGACCAAATTCATTCCAACGACCTGACTCTTCCCATAAATCTGCAGGTTGAATAACAGGCATTAGCATTTCTATCGCGCCTGCTTTGTCCATTTCTTCACGTACAATGTTTTCTACTTTACGAAGTACACGTAAACCAGAGGGTAACCAAGTGTATAAACCCGAAGCGACGCGACGGATCATACCGGCTCTAAGCATTAACTGATGCGATACAATTTCAGCATCAGATGGCGTTTCTTTAAGTGTTGCGAGTATATATTGACTGGTACGCATTATTTTTCCGAAATAGAGTAATATGTTCTTTTAATAGAGCTTAAGTTTACCAGCGGATGCTTTTACACTAAAGCGCTAAGTGAGTTATTTAGCTTTTTTCTATACTTGTTACTACGTTATGTTCGCCATTGACTTGCCAGCGAATATTATAATTATACAAAGTCATTCCATAGCTCTGCTCGCCATCTTTTTGTTTTTTATAGGCAGGGCGCGGATCTTGTTTTAAAACATTACTAATAAAGTTGTGCAAATCTGGGTATTGCGTTTGCTGCTCAATAAAAGAGGTAACTTCAGGCGTAAACTCCACACTCATTTGTGTTTCTGGGCGTGTATCTGCAAAGCCTGCACTGGCGTCATGCATCGCATCTGAATAGGGTAGGTAGGGTTTTATATCTATTATTGGCGTGCCATCGAGTAAATCAATGCCTGCAAGTAATAAACTAAGCTGTCCATTTTTATATTCAATCCCTTCTAGCTTTACAGCGCTCATACCTATAGCGTTAGGTCTAAATGTAGCGCGGGTAGCAAACACGCCTTTTCGCTCATTACCGCCTAATCGAGGAGGGCGTACCATTGCTGAGTAGCCCTTATCTGCGGTTTCATGAAACCTAAATAGAAGCCAAATATGAGTGAATTCATCAATACCACGTACAAACTCTTCACGATTAAAATCAGCAGTAAACACAAGTTTCGCTTTAGCCTCTGGTACTAATCGAGGTTGCCTAGGAATGGCAAATTTTTGTTTGTATGGAGATTGAATATGGCCTATTGCCGAAATGCTGTAATCGCTCATAGTACTCAGGTGAAAATAAAATAAAGCGCTATTCTACCTTTATTTAGTGGCTATGACATTAATGTAAGTAAGTTTATTGCGTATACCAATTTATTAAAAATATGATTATTCTACCGCATTAAATAGCGCACTTACTTCGTTAAAAATTATTCATAGTCGACTGCATGGATGCAGGAGGTAGAGCAATGCAGAGAGCAATTGCCGAGAACATCTATATATTATAATTTTTGCCTTGTTATTGCGCTATTTTCTTAGCGCTATAATAGAACACTTATTTAATGCAATTGGTATTATAGACCATACGGTTTAAAGTTATTTATTAGACTGAACAGTTTATATTGCTGTATTTAAAAAAAGAGTCTAAAACAAAAAAAGGTAAGCCTAAGCTTACCTCTTATATACACGTTAAATATTATTAAAACATGTACTGAACTGAAACAGATGCAACATCCATATCTGGGTCAATATCATCATCAAGTTTGTAACGCTCGTACTCTAAACGAAATTGAACATTTGTTGTAAGTGCGTATTCAATACCTGCACCATAAAATACATCACCGCCATCTTGAGAAGTTGAAATGCTGCCTACAGGTAGTTCTTGTTCGTAGTCTGCGTCCCATTCAAACCAACCACCTTTAGCGTATACAGAGAAGCTTTCGCTAATCGGTAAACCTAAACGTGCAGCTAGTGATACACCATCAATTTCAGCTTTACTGTCAATATCGCTTACTTCATCAAAGTTTTGATAAGCAAGTTCTAAGCTTAAATATTCGTTAAATTGTGTACCAATGTAACCTTTAAGCATTTGCGCATCGTCATCGAAGTCAGTGTCGTTGTCGCTATCTTCAAACTCAAAAGAATATTGTCCGTAACCAATACCGGTGTAAATACGAGGAGAATCGAAATCGGCAATATCAGCGTGTGCTGCAGAGTTAAAACCCATTGTTGCTAAAGCAAGTGCAGAAAGAGAAAGTGTTTTAATCATTGAATAGCTCCTTTAAAATAATATAAATGTTTGATTAAACTCATCAAACGACAATTACTTAGTTGCAGCGAGCGTGCCAAGTTTAAAAGAGCATAAAAAAACGCCATACCAAGTACTTAAGTATTAATAAATATGACGTTTAGGGTGTTTTGTAATCACATTGAACTTTTAGATGTTTTTGTTTTCTAAACCTAGTTGTATGTTTTACAAAACATTATGAGTTTTTTACATACCTATTGGGTACATACTTAATAAAGCTTATTTATACTTTATGAAGTAGGTTTTCAGTTTCTATCGCAATCTCTTTCATTTTTATAGCGTAGTTTTCTAATTTAATATCTTCTTCAGTAACGGCTTTAAATGATGGCACTTCTATTGGGTAACCGGTTTCGTCCATAGCAATAAAGCTAATAACACAGTGGTTTGTTTCAACCATATTTTGTGTTTTAGGATCGCCACAGCGAACTTGTATAAATATTTGCATGCTACTTCTGCCTGTATGGGCAATTTTAGCTTCTACTTCTACAATTTGGCCTACTAAAATAGGTCGTCTAAATTTAACACCAGCAACCGATACGGTTACACAATAATGGCCACTCCAACCAGCAGCACAGGCATATCCAGCTTGGTCAATCCACTTCATTACAGCTCCTCCGTGGACTTTACCACCAAAGTTTACATCGGTAGGCTCGGCTAAAAAACGAAAAACAACTTTTGACGACGGCATATTAAATACTCACTTTATTAAACTTATCTATGAGCATACCGTAAAAAAGGGGCCGAAGCCCCTGCAATTTAGGATAGGTTTATAATTTATATGTAAAAGATACGTTTTTAATGCACCTTTGTGCATAAAATAGTTACATATTAGGGTAGTTAGGGCCACCAGCGCCTTCTGGTGTAACCCAAGTAATATTTTGGCTCGGATCTTTAATATCGCAGGTTTTGCAGTGCACACAGTTTTGCGCATTGATCACAAACTGGTTTGCACCTTCAATTTCTTGCACTTCGTATACACCAGCTGGGCAGTAGCGCTGTGCGGGTTCATCAAATTTAACTAAGTTCACAGAAATAGGGATGGCTGCATCTTTTAATTTTAAATGACATGGCTGGGATTCTTCGTGGTTTGTGTTTGATAAAAATACACTGGAGAGTTTATCAAAGCTCAGCTTTGCATCTGGTTTGGGGTAGTTAATTTTTGCAGCCGCTTTAGTGTCAACAAGAGTAGCATGATCGGGTGTATTATCTTTAAAAGTAAACGGCAAACCGCCATTAAAAATGTTTTGATCAAGCGTATTATAAGCACCGCCTACAAATTTGCCGAGTTTGTGCATTGCTGGGCCGAAGTTGCGTGATTGATATAGCTCTTTATATGCCCACGAATTTTCAAATACCGTTTTAAACTCGGTTAAATCAGTATTGGCCATATTATTTTGTAGTGCATCAAAAATGACTTGTGCAGCTACCATTCCCGATTTCATAGCGGTATGGTTGCCCTTAATTTTAGCAAAATTGAGTGTGCCTGCATTACATCCTACTAATAAGCCACCCGCAAAGTTCATTTTAGGTAGCGAATGTAAGCCACCTTTTGCAATTGCACGTGCGCCATAAGCAATACGATCACCGCCTTCGAGTACATTTTTAAATACAGGGTGATGTTTCATTCGTTGAAACTCATCAAACGGGCTTAAATGCGGGTTTGAATAATTTAGGTCAACTATTAGGCCAACCACAACTTGGTTATTTTCACTGTGATACATAAATGCACCACCGTTGGTGTCGCCAGCAAGTGGCCAACCTGTGCCATGAATAACTTTACCAAGCTCATGTTTGCTTTCATCAATTTGCCAAATTTCTTTAAAGCCCAAACCGTAATGCTGAGGAGATGCATCGGCATCCAGTGCAAACTGGTTTATAAGCTGTTTACCTAAATGGCCTCGACAGCCTTCAGCAAAAATAGTGTATTTAGCACGCAGTTCCATACCTGGCATGTAACCGTCTTTCTCGTTACCGTCTTTATCGACTCCCATATCGCCAGTAATAATGCCTTTAACGGCTTCATCTTCAATAATTAACGAATGCGCGCTAAAGCCTGGGAATATTTCAACGCCTAAACCTTCAGCCTGCTCTGCAAGCCATCGACATACATTACCCATAGAAACAATGTAGTTACCATCATTATGAAATGTTTTAGGTGTAGCGAAGTGGGGGATTGATGTCGCTTTTTGCTCGTTATTAAACCAGTAGATTTCATCGTTAGTTACTTTAGTTGAAACAGGCGCACCCAATTCTTGCCAATTTGGCAGTAGCTCATCAAGTGCTTTTGTTTCAAATACGGCTCCTGAGAGTACATGTGCACCCACTTCAGAGCCTTTTTCTACTACGCAAATCATGCACTCTTGTTGTTTTTCTTGTGCTAATTGCGCGAGTTTAATTGCACTAGCTAGACCAGCTGGGCCTGCTCCTACAATTACTACATCAAATTCCATGGTTTCACGTTCGACCATAATAACCTCTCAATCAATGACGGGCTTAGCTAAATTAGATAAGCAATGCAGCCTTTTTAATACTTGCACATTAAACGTTACAGGCTGTGAATAGTTTAAGGTTATTTTAGGTTGACGTTTACGTCAACAGGAAGTAGTCTGATTTCATAAAATAAATAGGTTGACGTGCGCGTTACCTTGTAGGTTTAAATAATTATGGAGTTCCTATGAAAGTTCTCGTACCAATAAAAAGAGTTATCGACTACAACGTAAAAGCTCGCGTTAAAAGCGATAATAGCGATGTTGATTTAGCTAACGTAAAAATGGCAATCAACCCATTTTGCGAAATTGCAATTGAAGAAGCTATACGCTTAAAAGAAGCGGGCACAGCAACAGAAGTAATTGCCATAACTATTGGCGCTAAAGCCTCACAAGAGCAGTTACGTACCGCACTTGCATTAGGTGCCGACAAAGCAATTCACATCGAAACCGATGAAAAATTAGAGTCACTTCATATTGCTAAGCTCCTTGCAAAAATTGTTGAACAAGAAGCACCCGAGCTGGTTATTTTAGGTAAACAGTCTATCGATTCCGATAATAACCAAACGGGGCAAATGCTTGCTGCCTTAACAAATCGTGGGCAAGGTACGTTTGCATCAAAAGTTGTTATTGAAAATAACAAAGTAAACGTAACGCGTGAAGTTGATGGCGGCCTGCAAACGGTAGCACTTAGCTTACCAGCTATTGTTACTACTGACTTACGCTTAAATGAGCCTCGCTATGCATCACTGCCAAATATAATGAAAGCAAAACGTAAGCCGCTTGAAGTTATTGCAGCTGACTCGTTAGGCGTTGATTTAGCGCCGCGCATACAACTTGTAAGCGTAGAAGAGCCAGCTAAACGCAGCGGTGGCATTATTGTAGAAGATGTAGCACAGCTTGTAGAAAAACTTAAAACAGAGGCAAAGGTGATTTAAATGAAAACACTTGTAATTGCAGAGCACGATAACGGTGCCTTAAAACCAGAAACCTCAAAAACAATTAATGCCGCTGTTAAATTAGGCTTAGAGGTAGATGTACTTGTTGCAGGTTTAAATATAAGCACTATGAGCGAAAAGCTAGCGAGTATTGCGGGTGTTAATGCGGTACTTACAGCAGACAACGCTGTTTATGAGCATCAACTAGCTGAAAGCATGACAGACTTGGTATTGAGCCTTGCTGATAACTACAGTCATATTGTGGCAAGCGCCACTACCACGGGCAAAAACTTTATGCCACGCGTTGCAGCGCTTTTAGATGTGGCTCAAATTTCAGAAATAATTGATGTAATAGATGCCGATACGTTTAAACGCCCAATTTATGCAGGTAACGCTATTGCGACAGTTAAATCACTTGATGCTAAAAAGGTTATTACCGTACGCGCAAGTAGCTTTGATTTACAAGGCGAGCAAGCCGCGGTAAGCATTAATACTTTAGATACGGTATCGGACTCACAGTTAAGTATGTTTGTAAGCGTTGAGCAAACTGAATCAGAGCGCCCAGAGCTTACTGCTGCAGAGGTGGTTATATCTGGCGGTCGTGGTATGCAAAATGGCGAAAATTTTGCGTTATTAAATGGCATTGCCGATAAACTAGGTGCCGCTATTGGTGCATCGCGCGCAGCCGTTGATGCAGGCTTTGTACCTAACGATATGCAAGTAGGGCAAACAGGTAAAATTGTGGCGCCTAACTTATATATTGCAGTAGGTATTAGCGGTGCTATTCAGCACTTAGCAGGTATGAAAGACTCAAAAGTGATTGTCGCAATTAACAAAGATCCTGATGCGCCAATATTCCAAGTAGCAGATTACGGCCTAGTAGCTGACTTATTTGAAGTGCTACCTCAGCTTGAAGGTGCTTTATAGCGCTTAATTAAGCAAAATATATTCTGGTTGAAAGCCGTGGTGCTCTTTGAGTGCTGCGGCTTTTTTATACGGTAAAATATAGTCACAAAAAAACCAGCCAATTGGCTGGTTTTTAATGTTTCTAAACAACTTATTAAATAAGGGTTTAGTAAGTTGCGCTGCCTTTAGTACGAGGGAAGGCAATAACATCACGTACGTTACCCATACCTGTTACGTATGCAACTAAACGTTCAAAGCCTAAACCAAAGCCAGAATGTGGCACGCTACCGTATTTACGTAAATCGCGGTACCAGCTGTAATCTTCTTTGTTTAAGCCCATTTCGTCTAAGCGAGCATCAAGTACGTCAAGGCGTTCTTCACGTTGCGAACCACCAATGATCTCACCAATGCCAGGTGCTACAACATCCATTGCTGCAACTGTTTTGCCGTCTTCGTTTTGGCGCATGTAAAACGCTTTAATATCACGCGGGTAGTTTTTAATAACTACAGGCGCTTTAAAGTGCTCTTCTGCTAAGTAACGCTCGTGCTCAGACTGTAAATCAACACCCCATTCAACAGCGTACTCAAACTTTTTGCCACATGTTTTAAGGATTTCAACAGCGTCAGTGTAATCAACTTGTGCAAAGTCTTTATCTACAAACTCTTCAAGGCGAGTGATTGCAGTTTTTTCTACACGTTGTGCAAAAAATTCCATGTCGTCACGGCGCTCTTCAAGTACGGCTTTAAATACATACTTAAGCATGTTTTCTGCAAGTTTTGCGATATCTTCTAAATCAGCAAATGCCACTTCAGGTTCAACCATCCAAAACTCAGCTAAGTGACGAGAAGTATTTGAATTCTCAGCACGGAAAGTTGGGCCAAATGTATAAATTTTTGACATTGCTGATGCGTAGGTTTCGCCGTTTAACTGGCCAGATACAGTCAGGAATGCTTCTTTACCAAAGAAATCTTCGCTGTAATCAACATCGCCTTTATCTGTACGCGGTAAGTTTTGCATATCAAGTGTAGATACACGGAACATTTCACCAGCGCCTTCACAGTCACTTGCTGTGATAATAGGTGTGCTGATCCAGTAAAAACCTTGTTCGTGATAAAAACGGTGAATAGCTTGTGCTAAACAGTTACGTACACGTGTTACCGCGCCAATCATGTTTGTACGTGGGCGAAGGTGAGCGTGCTCACGTAAGTACTCAATGCTGTGGCGTTTTGCCGACATTGGGTAAGAATCTGGGTTTTCTACCCAACCTAAAACTGTTACAGAATTAGCTTGAATTTCAAATGATTGACCTTGGCCAGCAGATTGAACTAAAACACCAGTAACCGATACAGAACAACCGGCTGTTAAGCTAGTAACTTCATCATAATTATTCAGTGAATTAGGAACTACCGCTTGAATAGGATCAAAACACGAACCGTCATGGACGGCTAAAAATGATATTCCTGCTTTTGAATCGCGGCGAGTACGGATCCAGCCTTTAATTGTAACTTGGCTGTCTACCGCAACGTTGCCTTTTAATAGCTCTGAAATCGCTAAATGGCTCATCTTCACTCCAATGATATAAGTTGCCTAACTTTATTTATTTAACTGTGCGCAGCACATTGGCATTAATTGCATAAACGTTGCTGCACTTGAACTCTGTATCTTACCTAGTTAACTCAAATAAAAAAACTATTGTGGGCAACTCTTTAAAAGTTTTTATCAATGCGCTTTATTTTTAGCCATTTTTAAAGCAAAAATGATCAAGTTTGTAATTTGATGCTCTGAAATTTAACGATTTTGTGGCATTATAAGTTTTTAAACTCTTTAACGTTGCCTTTTACTTAGAAACGGATGCCATGAAACAAGTTTTTATTTTACGAGGACTACCAGGAAGCGGTAAGTCTTATTACGCGCAAAACCTTGCAGACGAACTAGGTGGTGTTGACGAAAGCCAATATCTAATTTGTTCAACCGACGACTACTTCATAAATGAGCAAGGCGAATACCACTTCGATAAATTTAGGCTCTCGCAATACCATAATTTAAACTTGGCTCGTTTTATTAATGCACTCGCACAAAATATTCCATTAGTCATAGTTGATAACACTAATATTAAAAAGTGGGAATTTATCGCGTATTCACAAGCTGCTGTTGCTTTAGGATATCAAGTAAAAGAAGTGATTGTAGGTGAAGTAAAAGACAAATCTATGCAGCATTTATACGCTAAGCGTAACTCACATAATGTGCCGCTTAAAACCATAAGTAAAATGGCGTACATGTTTGAGTGGTGATTTGCGTTAACGTTTTAATTTAAAAAGCCCATACATATGGGCTTTTTTAGTTATTAAGCGCTACTAGTTAGCTTTTGTATAAACCGCAAGTGGGTGTGATGTACTTAGTGATACATGTACTTCATCGCCTGGGTTTACTACAACCTCATGGCTAACACGGCTGGTTACAACAGTAAAGCACGCAAGTTTTACAGCGCACAAGCGGCTGCCACCTTCAAAGCGTACCCATACAACTTCACCATTATTACCAACACTACTTTGGACAAGTAATACGTCATCAGGGCGAAGCAGTACATCAACATCGCCGCTTTCACAGTCAACGCCTTGAGCTGGTGCGTTACCTATAGCAGTAGTAGCTTGTCCGTTTTCAAATTTACCGGCAATAAAGCTAGCTTCACCTAAAAAACGAGCAACAAAACGATTGTTAGGAATACTAAAGCAGCGCTCTGGTGTATCTATTTGCTGAATTTTACCCGCTTTTAAAACACCAACACGATCACCAACAGAAAGCGCTTCTTCTTGATCGTGCGTTACCCAAATGGCAGGAACACCGGCATCTTTAAGTGCGTTTCTAATATCCCAGCGCAGCATATCTTTTAGTGCAGCATCTAGGTTAGACAATGGCTCATCAAGTAAAACAAAGTCTGGCTCGTGTGCAAGAGTTCGGGCTAGGGCAACACGCTGCTTTTGACCGCCTGAAAGCGTAGCAGGTTTTTTATTTCTAAATTCGTCAAGACCCAATAGTTTTATCCAGCGCTCTGCAGGCGCTGTATTTTTTAATCTAAAGCAAATGTTTTGCTCAACTGTTAAATGCGGGAATAATGCAAAGTCTTGAAACACCATACCAACACTGCGTTTCTCAGGTGGTACCGTTAATTTAGGCGTAGCACGCCATTTACCGACGTTTATTTCGCCTTCGCTGATAGGTAAAAGCCCAGCAAGTGCTTGTAAAATTGTGCTCTTACCACAGCCTGTAGGGCCGACAAGCATAAGGATTTCACTTTGTTCAAGCGATAGATTTAAATCGCTGACTACACGGTTACTGCCATAATCTATAGACAACTGACTTACAGATAGCATTGTTATTAAATCCTTAATGTTCTAACTGATTGCGTTTTTCGCCAGTGAGCATAATAGCTAACGCGCACGCAGAAATCACTACTAACAATAAACCAGGTATTGCAGCGCGGCCAAAATAACCAGCTTCGTAAACACGCCATAAGTAGGTTGAAAGTGTTTCAAAGCCTGTAGGGCCAAGTAAAAGAGTGGCTTCAAGTTCACGCATAGACTCTAAAAACACAAGTGCTGCACCTGCTATTATTCCGCGCATAGTCAGCGGTAATGTAATACGCGTAAAGGCTTCACGTGGGCTTGCGCCTAGTACTCTGGCAGATTTAATTAAACTAGGATCTAAGTGTTCTGTGCTAGTACGAACAGAGCCTACCGCAAGCGGTAAAAAACGCAGCATATATGCAATAATTAAAAGCCCTAACGTTTGATATAAAAACGGTAGTTGTAAGCCGCCATAAACCAAAGCAGTACCCATTACTATACCAGGAATACCAAAACCAAAATAAGTCACGCGCTCCATTACTTTACCGGCTTTGCCACTAAGGGCAGCATGAGCAACTGGCACGGCTACAATTACGGCAACCACAGCGGCAATTGCTGATGCATAAGCTGAGTTCCAAGCAATATTAAAATCGAACGAGCTAAAACCATCACGCCCTAACCACAGTGTAAAAATGGCTAGAGGCAAACCAATGGCTAACAATAACACCGGCGCAAAGGCAACAAACATAGCGCTTAACTGCCACTTGTTAGGAAATAAAATTAGCGGACGACCTTGTTTTTCACTGGCTGTTTTTATTTGTGATTCTATTAATAATAAAAAGCCAACAATAACCATTAGCTGCAGCGAAAGCATTGCTGCTCGGCCTAACGCAAAGGCGTTGTATTCTACGTATATAACGCGGGTAAAGGTATCTAGGCGCATCATCGCCGGAGTACCAAAATCAGAGAGGGTGTAAAGCGCAACTAATAAAGAACCTGCCGCAATACCATTAACTACACGCGGTAATATTACTTTAAACACGCTTTGTGTCATCGACATACCTAAAGTACGCGCTGCGTTGACCATGCTGGCATCTAAGCTTAAAAGCGATGAGCGGGTGGTCATCATTACAAAAGGGAAGGTATACAAAGTCATTACAATGGCAGCGCCAGTTAAGCCATACATAGAAGGGGTTTCTATGCCAGTCACTGTATTAATTTCGCCGCCAGGGCCAAAGGCCGCATACAGGGTAAATGCACCTATATAGCTGGGTACAGCAAGTGGCGCTGCAAAAAATACCAGCCATAATTTTTTAAAGGGCAAGTGCACATAGGCACTAATAAAAGCTAAAGGCACACCAATTAAAATAGAACCTAAAACAGTTAAGCCCATTAACGATAGGGTGTTTCCTAAAATTTTTAAATTATGGCTATCAAAAACGGTACTAGCATCGCTTGCAAGTACCATTAATATAAAAACAGGGGTAAGCGTAATGAGCGCTGCAAGCAGCGCCATTGGGTAAGAAGCGGGTAGTCGCATTATAAAACGCCGTTATTTCTCATCAAATCGATGGTAGGTCGTAAATCTGCCAATTGGGTTAAATCTATCTTCGGCGGTGAAATATTAGCGAGCGATGGTAATCCATCGGGTTGACTAATGTTATTTATAAGCGGAATTTCGTACGCTTCAGTTGCTAAATAACCTTGTACTTCTTTACTAAGTAAATAACGCATAAAGTTAGTAGCAAGTGGGTCGTCGTTTAGTGCAAGTACGCCCGATGCATTAACTAAACATCCTGCATCATTTTGAGTAAAGGCTAAATCGAGTTTTGCATTCGGTTTGCCTGATTTAAGGCGAAGGGTGTAATAGTGATTAGCAAAGCCAATATCTACTTCACCGCGTTCAACACCCATAACTACACCCAGTTCACCGGCGTAGGTTTTAGAGCGCTTTTGAACTTTTTTAAGCCATTTAGCGGTTTTGTGATCGCCTTCTAAAATTCTCATTGCGGTCACAAACGATTGAAAAGACGCATAAGCCGGCGCCCAGCCAATGCTTAAATCGCTATCGGCAATTTCCATAATACTTGTAGGAATTTGATCTTTCGTTAAGCGAGAGGTGTTGTAAGGCAATGTTCTAATGCGCCCAGTTACAGGAGCCCATTCTTTGTATCTAAATTGCGGCTGTAACTGCTCAGATAAATCAGTAGGAATTTTTTGAGCAAGCCCAGCGTCGGTTACTAAACCAATAGCACCAGAATCTACAGCCCAAAATATATCAGCGCGTTTAACGCCGGCTTTAGCTTCGGCAACAATGGTATTAGCGAGTGCAGCAGTTGGACCTCGGCGTATGCCTAACTTAAAGTCTGGATTTCTTTTTTGAATAGCTTGTAATACGTTTTCGTATAAACCGCCTTCACCACGGCCTAAATATAAGGTGAGCTCACCTTTAAGCTTTGGTAAATCATCAACAGAAACAGGGTTTGCTATATTGGCAGCTAGTGCGCGAGAAAGAGGAAGTGGCAATGAGCCAACAACCCCTAACGCAGCTAGGCCTTGTATAAAGGTCCTACGCTTCACTTAAAATACATCCTTACGCGACTTCTCTGCTTTTTCTATAAGCGTTTTAGCGCGGTCTAATTTGGTTTGCATACCACTTACCACATTGCGTACGTCATCTACGCTTTTACCATTTTTAATTGCTTGTGGCAGTGTTACGTTAAAGTCTTTTTCCAGCACTTCAACTAAGTTGGCATCTTGTTCGATAAGCGTACCTTCTACGCCTTCAAATAGGTGTAGGTAAGTATCGTGAACAATGTCGGTGGCTTCGTCTTGTAGACGTTCAGCAAATTTAGCGACTACTCGGTCTAGCTTGTGCTTAATTTCATCAATTGTTGCGCTTTGTGTCATTTCTTCTGTAGCCGTTGCTTTAACGCTTTCTAACAAGCCTTTTTGCTGGAATTTTGCGGCAAGCTTAACAGCACCAAGGCCTTGCCACAAGGCTATGTTCATTGCTTCTTGCTCTTTGCGTACTTCTGCAGCTGGTTTACCATTTTCGATGGCCATTTTTACGCCATATATACCTTGCCAAATAGATGCGTAAACAGGTGCGTAGTTTGTTTCAATTGCGCTGTGGAACTTAACAGACTCCCAGTATTCAATTAAATCATCAGTTTTAACCGCTTTAGCGCCTTTTTTATCGTAGTCGCTTACCATGGTATCCACTTTACCTACCATCCATTCAACTTCTTCAGCGTAACTTTTTAGGTTAGCTTGAAGGTGATTTACATGCTCACCAATTGGGCCATTAGCAAGTACTGGCTGTGCCATAAAAGCTGAAGCAAGTAAAAGGCTTGCACCTAAGGTTTTAGCTGGTTTAAATAATAAATTCATTGCAGAAGAGTCCATAAAGGTAATTGTAAATGATAGACATTATCATATCCGTATTGATCAGCGAGATCAATAACCACAAACTGGCTAAATAGATAAAAACACTAAATACAGCGCTAAGTTACGAGTAAACACAGTTTAAAGTTTAACAAGCGCAGTAATTAAGCGTAATGTTTACCTTTAATTGCATTATAAATAGCATCACACAGTGTTTTTATACTGGTGTCATCACTTATATACGCAGGCATAAGGTAAATAAGTTTACCAAAGGGGCGAATCCATACGCCTTGCTCAACAAAGTAGGCTTGAATTTTAGCTATATCAACGCTGCCCGCAGCTTCGGTTAGCTCTACTACACCTATTGCGCCTAATGTACGCACATCAGCTACATCATCAAGTTCACGGCACTTATTAAGTTGTTGTAATTGTCTGTTTATATCGCTAATACGTTGTTGCCAGTTTTGATTTAGTAGTAAATCTATACTCGCGCACGCCACTGCACAGGCGAGTGGGTTACCCATAAATGTAGGTCCGTGCATCAAAACGCCGGCTTCGCCTTCACTAATACCCGTTGCTATTTTTTCGCTGGTAAGAGTTGCTGAAAGTGTCATTGAGCCACCGGTAAGAGCTTTACCAATACATAAAATGTCGGGCTCAATGTCAGCGTGCTCAACAGCAAATAATTTACCCGTGCGGCCAAATCCTGTGGCAATTTCGTCGCAAATCAGCAGTATATTATAACGGCTACAAAGTTTACGTACGCAGGCTAAGTAATCGGGGTGATAAAAGTTCATACCACCCGCGTTTTGCACTATGGGCTCAATAATAAAAGCGGCTACTTGGTTGTGGTGTGCTTTAAAGTATTGCTCAAGCGTTTGAGCTTCTGCTTGGTTAAATTTGCTACCAAATTGACTCACTGGCGCAGGTACAAATATATGCTCGGGTAAAAAGCCGCTGTATAAACTGTGCATGGAGTTAACGGGGTCGCATACGCTCATGGCAGCAAACGTGTCGCCATGGTAACCCTTATAAGGCGTCATTAGTTTTTGTTTAGTGGTAATGCCTTGGCTAAGCCAATATTGCAGGGCCATTTTTATGGCCACTTCTACACTTACCGAGCCGCTATCGGCTAAAAACACTTTAGTTAAACTTTCAGGGGTAATAGCAACAAGCTTTTTACATAGCTCAACCGCGCTGTTATGGGTAATGCCACCAAACATTATGTGGCTCATGCTATTTATTTGCTCAACCATGGCAGCGTTTAAAGTAGGGTGATTATAGCCATGAATGGCGCTCCACCATGAGGCCATGCCATCTATAAGTTGCTCGCCGGTTTCTAGGTGAATTAAATTATGATTTGCATGGGTAACAGGGTAAACCGGAATTGGCTGAGTCATAGACGTATATGGGTGCCAAATGTGCTCACGATCAAAATCAAGGTCAATCGTTTGTTTTTTGTTCATATGTAAACTTTAACTTGGTGGGCTTCGTTGACAATGGTACTTCAAGACGTAGACTAAGCCAACATCACCACTGAGAAAAATATGAGACTACTATGGAATTTGCACCTGTTCGCCACGATTGGACCCACGCACAAGTTAAAGCATTATTTGAAATGCCGTTTAATGATTTACTCTTTAAAGCGGCGTCGGTTCACCGTGCTAATTTTAATCCTAACGAAGTACAAATATCTACTTTGTTATCAATTAAAACAGGCGCTTGCCCAGAAGACTGTAAATATTGCCCTCAATCAGGGCATTATAAAACCGACCTAGAACGCGAACGCCTAATAGAAGTAGAAAAAGTAGTAGAGCAAGCACGCCTTGCTAAACAAAAAGGCGCTACACGTTTTTGTATGGGTGCCGCTTGGTCAGATCCAAAAGACAGAGACATGCCGTACATTTCGCAAATGGTTAAAGAAGTAAAAGAGCTTGGCCTAGAAACCTGTATGACGCTTGGTAAACTTAGTAACGAAAAAGCCCATGAACTAAGCAGTGCAGGGCTTGATTACTACAACCATAACCTTGATACCTCACCAGAATACTACGAGCAAATTATATCAACTCGCACTTTTCAAGACAGATTAAACACCATAGATCACGTACGTGATGCAGGCATGAAAGTGTGCTCAGGCGGTATAGTGGGTATGGGCGAGCAAGCAAGCGACCGTTTTGGTTTGTTAATGCAATTAGCTAACTTGCCACAACAACCCGAAAGCGTACCCATTAATATGCTGGTTAAAGTAAAAGGCACACCCCTTGAAAACGTTGACGATTTAGATCACTTTGAATTTATACGCACCATAGCCACAGCCCGCATTATGATGCCACACAGCTATGTACGTTTATCGGCAGGGCGCAACGCCATGAACGAGCAAATGCAATCAATGTGCTTTTTTGCAGGCGCTAACTCAATCTTTTATGGTGATAAGCTTCTAACAACCGAAAACCCAGAAGCCGATGCCGACATGAACCTCATTAAAAAATTAGGCATGAACCCAGAAACTCGCGAAGATTACTCAGACGAAGCAGTAGCAGCGTCGCTTTCATCGCAAGTGGCTGATAAAGCAACGTCAGAACTATTTTACGAAGCTTAAGTTTAAACGTATGCCATTTGAATTTATAAATACGCATCTGCAAGCGCGAAAGCAAGATGCGTTATTACGTAATCGCCATACTGTGCAAAGCGCTACAGCCCGCACCATTACAATAAATGACGTAACCTACCTCAACTTTGCGAGTAATGATTACTTAGGCTTTGGCGATTGCGCATTAAACCTTGAGCAAAGCCAAATACTGGGTAGTCACAGCTCGCCGTTAGTTACAGGGTATCAAGCGCAGCAGCAACAGCTTGAGCACTACCTTTGTGAGCAATTTGGCTATGGTGCAGGTATGTTGTTTAGCTCGGGGTTTAGTGCAAACAGCAGTGTAATTAAAGCGCTGTTTCAAGATAAAACCGCCGCGCAAAATAGTGCTATTTTTCAAGATAAGCTAAATCATGCCAGCTTAATTGACGGTGCAATGCACTCTAACGCCGCATTAGTGCGCTTTAATCATAACGATTTAAACCATTTACGTTCTCGGCTCGAAAAGTCAAAAGCGAAAAACAAGCTTATTATAAGCGAAGGGGTGTTTTCGATGGATGGCGATACCGCGCCATTAAAAGAGTTACTCGCCTTGGCTAAAGCACATAATGCATGGCTTATGATAGACGACGCACACGGCTTTGGCGCTTTGGGTAAAACGGGCTTAGGTAGCTGCGAAGTATTATTAGATGAGGGGTTAGCGCTTCCCGAAGTACTGGTTATTACTTTTGGAAAAGCCGTAGCAAGTAGCGGTGCGTGTGTATTAGCAAGTAAAGAGCTCATAAATTACATGCTGCAATTTAACCGCGATTACACGTATTCAACTGCTATGTCGCCGCTTATGGCAAGCCTTACGCTTTCTCGTTTAAAAACAATTAAAACAGCAACCAACAAACGCGAGCAACTTAATAGCAATATTGCTTTATTTAAACAGCTTGCTAAAACGCATAGCCTTGCGGTAATGGAGTCAAACACGGCAATTCAACCGATTGTACTTGGCTGCGCTGAGCAAACTCTAAAAGCCGCTGAGAAATTAAAAAAGCACGGTGTTTGGCTTTCGGCTATTCGCCCACCAACGGTTGCACATAATACCGCTCGCTTAAGAATTACGTTAACGGCTGCACATACACAAGCCGATATAATAACGCTAATTAAACATTTAAAAGGTGCAATAGCATGATTGCACACGCATTAAGTAACATACAAAAGCAAGCTGAGTGTAAAACTGAGATAGTTGAGCTTAAAGCACATCAAAACATAAAACCAATTGCAAATACGGCTATCGGTATAACTAAACATCCTGCCAATAAGTCACTAAAAAAAGCAGCGCAAACTAAGTTTTCAAAAGCGGCAGAGCAATACAATAGCCATGCTAATGTACAAAAACAGGCTGCAAGTGACTTATTTAAATTAATAAAGGCAAAATCACAAAATAAAAACAAACTGTGTGTAGATTTAGGGGCTGGCCCGCTTGTAAATACACACACGCTGCAAAATGAGTTTGGGCAGGTATTGGCCATAGATTTAAGCTTAAACATGCTAAAAAGTAGCACGTTAAAATCACCTCGTATTTGCGCCGATATGGATAACCTACCGCTACAAGCAAACAGTGTAGATGCCATATTTAGTAACTTTGCTGTGCAGTGGTCTGCTAATTTTGAATTGTTAATACAATCACTTTATCGTGTTTTAAAACCAGGCGGGAAGGCTTATATAAGCACTGTGGTTGCGGGGTCACTTAATGAAATAAAAACAGCCTTTACTGCGCTTGATAACAGCAGCCATATAAACTCATTTAATACACATACCTATATAAACCAATCAGTCCAAAAGGCCGGGTTTGCAATCAATAGCTCGCAAAAATGGGTTTATACCGATTGCTACCGAACGCCTTTAAAAGCCATAAAATCAATTAAAGCCATTGGCGCTACTACACAAAACCATACTAATACACGCCAAGGGTTATTAACTAAATCGGCTCTGCAAAAGGTGTGTAATGCGTATCCGCTTATAAACAATCAAGCGTGTGTGTCGTACCATGTGGTATTGTTATCATTACAAAAATCAATCACAAAATTTAAATAGCGCACGATTAAAATACCAAGGCTAAGCAATGAGAGAATTTTTTATAACCGGTACCGACACCGACGCCGGAAAAACCCACGTTACCAGTTTACTATTAAAGCTACTTGCCCAACATAAAAAACCAGCTATTGGCTTTAAGCCGCTTGCTGCAGGCTCCGAAATGGCATTTGATCAGCTAGTAAACGCCGATGCGCTTATGCTTATGGAAAGCGCAACGGTAAGCGCCAAGTACGATGTAATAAACCCATTTGCTTTTGCACCGCCAATTGCACCGCATATAGCAGCAAAACAAGTAGGTGTAACCATCACGCTTGATAAATTAAGCGCAGCGTACTCTACACTTAAACAGCAAGGTGCTGATTATCACCTAACCGAAGGCGCTGGTGGCTGGGCATTACCTATTAATAACACCGATTATTTATACGATTGGGTTAAAGCAGAGCAACTTCCCGTAATTTTAGTAGTAGGCATGAAATTAGGCTGCTTAAACCATGCCTTACTTACAGCCGCCCATATGCAAAGTTTAGGCATTAACTGTGTAGGGTGGGTTGCAAACCAAGTAGACCCAAACATGGACGAATACCAAGCTAACCTTGATTCGCTTAAATCACGTTTGCCATTTCCTATTCTTGCAATAAGCCCTTACAGCGAGCAAACACCAAAACTACAAATATACAAAAGCTTACTCAATACTCTCGATTTAAATTCTTAAAAGTTAAAAAACTGCTTTGTTAAATACAAAGCAGCTTTTGTATAAAATACATAAGCTTAATATTTCGTTTCAGCCTTGAAATAATCTTCCTTAGTACGCATATTACATTTATAACTAAGTTGCTATTGTTACTAAGGAAATAACAACCACCATGACCCACCCATTTATTGAAAATTACGCTCAAAATACGCACGTAAAGGCCGAGCCAGACGTACTAAAAAGTGCTTTGCCTAAAACCCGTGTGGGTATTTTAGGCGGGGGCACAGCAGGGGCAACAATAGCAATTCGCTTAGCAGCATTAGGTATTCACACTACTGTTTTTGAGAAAAAAAAGTCATTAATAGATGGCCCACCTATGTGCCACTTGCACGCAGGGGGTAATTTATACCGAGAGATACCCGACGAAGACTGCATAGACCTTCTTAAACAATGCATTGATATTTTAAGGCTGTACCCTTACACCATAGACGTACGTCCAACCGTGTTTGCTGTACCAAAGCGCGATGACGACTCACCAGATGATTTACTACCAAGGTTAAATAAAATAACCAATGCGTATAAAGAGTTAGTTGAGCAAGACCCTAACAACCAAGTGCTTGGCGAGCCTGCTAATTACTACCAGCTTTATAGCTATGAGCAAATGATCGCCCTTTCACATAAAGATCAAATAGCAGAGCCTAAAACACTTGATGAGTGGATGATCCCCGTTGCCAAGCATCTAAATTTAAACAAAATAAAATACCCGCTTATTGTTGCTCAAGAATATGGTTGGAACATATTTAGATTGTCGGCCAGCGCACAGCTTGCACTTGCGCAGTATGAACACGCTAACGTACTTACCAGTACAGAGGTTAAACAGGTTAGCCAAGTTAATAGCAGTAATGACAAAACCCAATCACCAACCTGGCAAATTGAATACCAAAACGCACAAAGCAACGCCACACAAACAACAGAGGTTGATTACCTTATTAATGCCTGCGGGTTTCAAACCGGTATTGTTGATGACATGGTAGGCATTGATACCAAACGTATGGTCGAATTTAAAGCCTCGTATATTACTCATTGGCAGGGAGCGGGTGGGCAAATACCCGAAATTATTATTTATGGTAATCGCGGTACGCCCGAAGGTATGGCGCAGTTAACGCCTTACCCAGATGGGTATTTTCAAATACATGGTATGACCAACGCAATTACCCTATTTAACGATGGCCTTGTTGAAACAAGCGGCAATAGCGCGCAACCTCAATTACCTAGCAAATATTTAGAGTACATAAGCGAAGGTTGGGATGAAACGGCACTTAAAGCACGCAGCCAAAAAGCAATAGATTTTGTTGCTGAGTTTGTACCGGCATTTAATAATGCAAATACACAAAACAATGCGTTATTTGGTGGGCAACAAATCCCAGGAGAAGACGACACATTACGCGTTGCCGATGTTAGCTTATATTCGCATATTAGCTATGCGCGCGCCGAAAACGTAAAAGCGTCATCTACGCTTATTGCTGCCGACGAAATAGTGGCTGAATTTACAAAGTTAGGCTTTGTAAGTGGCGAGCCCAATATTAATAACCACCGTAATAACCATCAATGGGCGTATCTTGAGCAAAACTGCAATGAAGACATAAGCAAAATTGCACAAGTGCTTGCAAAAGAGCGTGGGTTCCCTGTGGCTATGGCAAATATTAATAATGGCATAAACAAAACCACCTAAAGTTAAACCTCCTAACCATCTGTTTAAAAAGTGATTTAAGGTTTGCTGTTATTCTTAACTAACAGCAAGCCTATAAAATTTTATGCCTCTAAACATCCCAAAAATATTTATTTATAAACGCAGAAATAACCCTTGCGTTATGACATAGTTTGTCACAGAATAGCGCTAACGCTATGACATAGTGTGTCATGGCGCAGTAATTGCTTTTAGCTGATTTAATTCTAAATTCGTAAATGGCTTAGTGATCAAACCCCTTTTTGTGAGGACAATATGAAACGTATATTTTTGTTTTTATTAACTAACCTAGCGGTTATGTTGGTATTAGGTGTAGTGCTTTCAATAATAATGAGTGTGCTGGGCTTAAGCCATCGTAGCCTTGGCGGAATATTACTTATAGCCTCTGTATTTGGCTTTGGTGGCTCGTTTATTTCGTTATTTATGTCTAAGTGGATTGCTAAAAAATCAACGGGCGCACAGGTAATTACTCAACCACGCAACGAAACCGAGCACTGGCTTGTACAAACAGTATCTGCACAAGCTCAAAAAGCAGGTATAAAAATGCCAGAAGTGGCAATTTACGACAGCCCAGAAATGAACGCCTTTGCAACCGGCCCAAGTAAAAACAACTCGCTGGTGGCGGTAAGCTCAGGCTTATTACATAACATGAGCCAAGACCAAGCGGAAGCGGTACTTGCCCACGAAGTATCGCACGTAGCTAACGGCGACATGGTAACGCTTACGCTAATACAAGGCGTGGTAAATACCTTTGTAATATTTGCTGCAAAAGTACTAGCAGGCATAGTAGATAACTTTTTAAATGGCGATGAAGAAGAGGGCGGCGGTAGCTGGTCTTACTTTTTATTCGACATGCTATTCCAAGTATTATTTGGTGTACTTGCAAGCATAGTGGTTGCTAGTTACAGCCGTAAGCGTGAATTTGCAGCCGACAGCGGCGCAGCTAAATTAGTAGGTGCAGACAAAATGCGCTCAGCACTTGAGCGATTAAAGCAAAATCATCCGTCGCAACTACAAGGCTCAATGATGGCCTTTGGTATTGCAAGTGGTAAAGGTATGGCTGAGCTGTTTTCATCTCACCCGCCGCTTGATGCGCGAATAGACGCACTACGTAAGTAATTACGCAAATTAGTACATATACAAAGCCAGCTTGACCGCTGGCTTTTTTGTTTATACTTGTAATTTAGTACCTTTTATGCAAGCTTAATGTGGAGTATGAAAAATACTCATTAATTTTTTATTTGTTATAAGTTCTCTAATATAAGGAAATACATATGAAGTTACTTAAAGTATTAGCCGTTGTTGCAATTGCTTTACCAAGTGTTGTTTTAGCTAATCAGCATGTAATTACAGCAAACAAACAAGTTTTCTCTTCGGATAGTAAAACGCAAACATATTTAGGTGATGTACACCTTTCATTTGACGATAAAAATAAATTTCAGACCACATCAAACAATGTAAGCTTTAATAATGGCGATACAGTAATGGAAGGTGAAGTAGTCATAACCTTTAATAACATTACCGCAGTAACTGATAAAGTTACTTTTTCTAAGTCTGATTCAGGTGTTTTAGCTAAAATGGATGAAGTTACTTTTACTTATAAGTAACTCTTATTTAAAAAACACAAAAGCCAGCTTATTTGCTGGCTTTTTAATATTTAGTAAACGGGTTATTTACCAAAAATAATATCAGTAATTCCTTCTGGTGAGAGTATTTCAATCCAGTAGCCGTCTGGGTCTTTTATAAATGCTAAGCCCTTCATTGAGCCATCATCTGGCTTTTTAACAAACTCAACATCGTACTTTGCAAAGCGCTCACTCGCTGCGTAAACATCCGGTACGCTAATACCAATGTGGCCAAAGCCTTTAGGCTCTTGGTTACCGCTGTGGTAACCCTCAAAGCTATCGTCGTCTTCTGTGCCCCAGTTATGGGTAAGCTCAATTAGCGCAGGGCGACCAAATACCCATTTAGCTTTTGTTTTATCATCACCTTGCGGCTGCTCTGGCTCGTAGCCTAAAAAGTACAACGTAAACTTCATTTCAGGAAAGTCATACTTCCCTAATAGCTTCATACCTAATACATTTTGATAAAATTCGAGCGACGGCTTGGGATCTTTAATACGCAACATAGTTTGCTGCATAACATAGCCTTTAGTGGCTTGTTCAATTTGCTCTGAAGATTCGTTATAGCTAGACATGGTAATCCTTTGTATAAATTAAGAAGCGAAAACATAGATATAATGCTTAAACCATCATAATCAACTCTAAGCTAAATAAAAAATCCCTCGCATACATCACTATTTATAACGGATTACGTCCATAAAGCAGAAGTTAGTAAATATACCGCATTATTTTCTAAGCCATTTTCCTAGATGGGTTAGGAAAATGGATGATTTTTAATTACCTAAATACTCATAAACTATACCTAAACAAGGACGTAGGGTACTAAGTATGATTTGTATGGATGAAAATATAACTGAATTTGGCAACATGAGTGTATTGCTTAATACCCAAAGTGACACAAGCTACTGTATACAGTGGTTTAGCAAAATGACTGGCGCTACAGTAATACTTACCCGCAAAGCCTCTCGGCAGTATCAAGTTACCAGAAAGTGGGCTACAGGGCGCGAACTCGACGATGTATCAAGTGAGTTTACTCATGCTAATCAGGCAATTATTCACTTTTTAAATAATGTTGATATAGCAAAAATTAACGAACAAAGAATCGCTGCAGCAAAATATCACTGTATAAACTTATTTGTAAAAGCTGAAGGGTTAAGGCCTATAACCAACCTTAATTTACCAAAACCTAGGCTGCAAGAAGCGATTGGCAAAAAGGTGATGGTAAAATCAACATTAGGCAATAACAACATCGCAACCGGATTATTACTTCAGCTGGTGGGTAACCAAGTTGAAATACAAGTAAACCCCGACGACTCATACGATGATCAACCAAGGCAAAAATTTTATACTAAGCAAGTGTCAATTTGCTAAATTAGTCAGCTGCTTTTATTGGCAGTTTTACTTTAATAGTAAAACCGCCATTATTAATAACTTCAAAACTACCCCCTAACGCAATAGAGCGCTCTTGCATAAAAGCTAAGCCATAGTGTCCGGTGTTATCGGTTAACTTTACACCATCGCCGTTATCACTAATTTCTAACTCAATAAAATGCTCGCTCGATTTAATAGTTATAGTGAGTGAGTTAGCATTACTATGTTTAATGCAATTGGTTACTGCCTCTTGGCAAATTCTATAAACAGCAATTTCATGCTCTTTAGAAAGCGCTTGTTGTAGTGTAAAACTTACTTCGTAACTTATATTAGCCTGATTAAGTAAGCTTTTTAAGCGTCCCTGAATCATTGCTTTTTTAAGCCCTAACTCGTCAAGCTCTCGTGGGCGAAGATAATGCATTAACTGATAAACAGAGTCATACATGGCATTTGCATTATTTTTTAATGTTGTAACAAAGGTTTGTGTTTTTTCATTACTAATACGAGACAAAATAGCTAAATCTGTTTTTAAAGCTGTTAAGTTTTGGCCAAGTTCATCGTGTAACTCTTGTGAAAGGTGTTTACGTTCGTTTTCTTGTACGGTAACCATTTTAGCTGCAAGGCGTGAGTTTTGATCAAGCTGCTTAGTGAGTGCGCGGTTAATTTTTTTTAACTCTACATTTTTACGTTTAAGCTCAGTAATAGCCGCGCCTAACACCATACTGGTAATGGCATTGGCTAAAATAAATAGCTGGCTTATATAAGTATTACTAGGTTCGTGAGTAATACTTGCTTCAACTATTATTAAAGCGTTAATAAGTGTTGCGCTAGTAATTGCGCCTAAAATACCAAACCGATACGAAAACCAAATAATAGGTAATAAAGATGCAAGGCGAAGTAACGGGTAGGTATCGGGGCGAAGTAAGTATGCAAATATAAGTACAAATATAACTATAGCTAATGTTAAAGCTAAATTAGTCACTTTAAGTAATGCAGGGCGCCTTAACGGAAGCTTTAAAGAGTAAACCAGCATAATAAACGGCGCAATAAGCAACGAGCCAGTTATATCGCCCAGGCACATATTTAACTGATACTGCAATAGCTCTTTAGCAACCTGAATGTTTGTAAATTCGAATGCACTTGAAAACAAAAACCACTTTATTGAAGTGCTTGCTACACATAACAAAATTAACGAAAGTATACCTAAGCTATTATTAATGCTTGGCGGCCAACGACTGTGTTTAAACACATACACAAGCGCATAAAAACAAAGCTCCTGCCAAAAGCCATGCAGTAAATTAAACTCCCAAACACCAGAACCTAAATACCCAAAGTGCGCTGCCAAAGCACGAGACGATAACCATAAAGTAACCCAATAGCGTGTTGGCGAAAGCAAATAAAAAGCTATTTTTATCCCTGCGGGAATAAATATAGCACTACTTTCAGGAACGGTTTCTAAATTAGCCCCAACCCAAAAAGCAGCAATACAGGCAACAAAATATATTCCACCTAGTAAAAGGTGCTTTGTAATTTCTTTGATACCTGCGATAGCAGAAAAGGTAAAAGCGGGGGTTACACTAGGTAAGTTCATCTAGCTTTATTACTCCCGCATCAATGGCTATTTTTAACAGCTCAAACGAAGTGGTTACATTAAGCTTGCTGTAAATATTTGCCTTATGCACGTGCGCTGTTTTAGGCATAATTTCTAATTGTTGCGCTATTTGCTTAGCATTTAACCCTTTTGCTAATAGTGGCAAAGCTTCCAGTTCTCGGTTAGTTAAAATAGTTAAAGCTGAGCTTTGTGTGTTTAATGCAAAATTTACGTCTTCACTTATATAGCGTTTACCCAATGCAACCGATTTAACTGAATCAATTAGCTCTTCCGACGCAGAGCGTTTAGACACATAACCAAGAGCGCCTAGCCGTAGA
This sequence comes from Pseudoalteromonas carrageenovora IAM 12662, assembly GCF_900239935.1. Classification (NCBI taxonomy): domain Bacteria; kingdom Pseudomonadati; phylum Pseudomonadota; class Gammaproteobacteria; order Alteromonadales; family Pseudoalteromonadaceae; genus Pseudoalteromonas; species Pseudoalteromonas carrageenovora. Next base: position 1,891,948 of record NZ_LT965928.1, on the reverse strand, counting down.
GCATTACTCACATAAGGTTCGTAATCGTGCATGGAGGCAACAATTGTTTTTATTTCAGGGAAATTTTCGTTAAGGTAGGTTAAAAAAGTAAGGCCATTTTGAGATTCATTAAGTGATATATCTACAATAAATACATCGGGTTGCTCAAGTGCAACGGCAAGTATTGCTTGGTCAACATTGCAGGCTTCTATTATTACTTCCCAGTCGGCTTGTAGTTCTAATAGTTTTTTAAAACTGTCGCGTACTAATTGATGATCTTCAATTATTCCAATGTGCATGTATTTCTCCCTTTAAATTTATTATACATTGAAATACATAACCATCAGCCAAAATATTTATTAAATTTAACTACCTAGTAAATATGTACACTGCAAAAATAAAAGGGCAATAACGCTCAGTATTTATATATTTAAACGGAGACACTATGAAAGCACTAAACAGTATTTTTGGACTCGCAATACTCTTTGTTATTTCAAATGCCAATGCTGCTGATGGAGTAATATCTGTAAAAAGCCCGTTAAGCGCTAAAGCCACAATGGATAAGTTTGAACAGCTAGCCAAAAGCAAAGACCTTACTATATTTGCACGCATCGACCATGCTGCAGGCGCTAAAAAAGTAAATAAAGAGCTTAACCCAACAGAAGTACTTATTTTTGGAAACCCAAAAGGCGGAACACCTTTAATGCAGTGCGCTCAAACAATAGGTATCGATTTACCGCTAAAAGCACTTGTATGGAAAGACGCACAATCGCAGGTGTGGTTAAGTTACAACGATCCTGTTTATATAGCTACGCGCCATAATGCAGCAAATTGCCCAGCTGCTAAAAAAATAAGCAAAGTATTACACACACTCGTAACAACTACTGTTACGCAATAAATTAAAAAGTGTAAGTAAATAATGAATATAAAGGAGTAACTATGTTTTTTGATGATGTGCAGGGCTTAATACGCGTACTTATTATTGGTGTACTGGGTTATATCGCACTGGTGTTTTGGCTACGCGTATCGGGTAAGCGTACGCTTTCTAAATGGAACGTGTTCGACTTTATAGTCACCATTGCGCTGGGCTCTATTTTAGCCTCGGTTATCATTACAAAAAGTGTGGCGCTGCTTGAGGGCATGCTCGCGTTTATTGTGTTAATAGGGCTGCAATATTTTATTACTTGGCTAAGTGTGCGCTCATCTAAATTTGCTTCGCTTATAAAAGCAGAGCCTACGCTATTGCTGAGTAATGGTGAATACTGCACGGCGGCACTTAAATCGCAGCGGGTAACTAAATCAGAAATTCGCGCTGCCATTCGTGGTGCGGGTATATTAGCCATAGAAGATGTAGCCGCAGTAGTACTAGAAACCGATGGCAGTTTTAGCGTACTTAAGCAAAATAACAGTGGATTAAAAACCGCGTTAAGTGATGTAAGCGAGCAATAAAGTAAGGCGCTAGAACTTATATTAATTAAGGCAGGTTTAATACCTGCCTTAATTTGTATTAAAGCCTAAGTTATTTAGCGTGCTGCTCTAATAAACTAAAGGTAGGTAGGCGCCATTTAAAGCGTATTGACGCCATACGTATTAAGTAGCCTGCAACAAGGCTTACAATAATGCTGATGTTGTCATCTATATTGTAATGGTGCAGTGCCAAGAATAAGCAGGCAACAAGTAACGATACACTCGCGTATAGCTCGTTATGTAATACAAGCGGCGCTTGACGACATATTAAATCTCGCAGTAAGCCACCAAATACACCGGTTACAACCGCAGCCACTACGCAAATACCATAATGCAGGCCCATATTTAGCCCCACTTGGCAGCCAATAATACTAAACGCCGCAAGCCCTAGCGCATCTAAGCGCATAAATATGCCCTTAAATTTAACTACCCATTTAGCAAGCCAGGTTGTGACAATGCCTGCTATGCAAGTAATTAATAAATACTCTGGGTGTTGTACCCAGGTAAGTGGGTAATTGCCAAGTAAAATATCTCGCACGCTGCCACCACCAATTGCTGTTGCACTAGCAACCAATACAACGCCAAACCAATCCATTTTCATTCGCCCAGCGCTAAGTGCGCCGGTCATGGCTTCTGCGGTAATACCAATAATATAAACAACGGTTAGTAGCATGCGATAATCACTTGAAATCTGTGCGTAAAAATAAGGTGTGGATTGTATAGATAAATTAAGTAAATAACGAATGAAAAATCACACTAAAAACGCTTAATTCAGATAGAAATAACTAATAACAAAACCGAGTGTAAACAAGCTGTTAAGCTAATCGCTTCGCAAAAGTCAGCAGTAGTAGAATAAAGGACAAATGGCCGTAATTTATAAAATAAAACACGCTATTTTTTCCTTATTTTTAAACATCAAAGCTCGATATTTTCCCTATACGGTTAAGTGTTTTGCCAACTAATTAGAATATTTAAATTAACCTAATATGAATATTTGGTTGCGTGGTAGCAATTTAGGAACGTATACTAACGACTCTTAACTTAAATGGAATTTGCGTAATCGCAGCTTAATCAGCACAGGTAAATACATGAACAAAGGATTGTTAAAAGCGTGGAATGACGAAAAGGGCTTTGGTTTTATTAAATCAGACACCCTAGCGCACGACACCTTTATACACATTTCAGCGCTCAAACACATGAGTCGCAAGCCTAAAGTGGGCGACACCATTTATTTTGAAGTCGCTACACAGCCCGATGGTAAATCAAAAGCCGTTAACTGCCGAATTGAAGGCGTAGCTGCACTTAAAGTAACACCTAAAAAATCAAACCATCATCGTGTTGCTAAATCTAATTTTACCGACAGCTTTTTAGGCAAAGTTGCCTCAATTAGCATTATCGCCGTACTTGGCTTTATCGCGTTAAATAAATACAACCATTATCAAAGTAGCGAGCAATTTAATAACCAAACCCCCGTTATTACCAACGCCGATTTAGCTACGTTTGATGAGCAATACCCAAAAATCGTTATACCAAAAAACACACATAATTTTACCTGCGATGGCAGGCAGCACTGTAGCCAAATGACTTCACGTGCAGAGGCGGTATTTTTCATAAATAACTGCCCGAATACAAAAATGGATGGCGATAGAGATGGTGATCCCTGTGAGAGGGATACAAGGTTTCAAAATGAGTGGTAATTTTAGAAATCGATTAGTTAAAAGTTAAATTTTAGATAGGTTTTAGCGTGTTCTGTATAAAAATACAGTGGAACGCAATTTGTCCCATAACATTATTAAAATGGGTTATAGGGTTAAATAACAAAGGCTACTGAATGGCAATTGTCTGATTATAAAGGGGTTGTTTGGTGTAATTATCGAACAAAGTAATATACCCGTTTTGGGGCGTTATAACTCCCCAAAGTGGGGAGCAATAAACTGTTAAATGTTTTCAAGTGGAATAGTCCCAATTTATGAATAATGAAAAATACCTAGTAGATCGTAAGTTTGAAACAATATTTCGTGATGCTCTATTTTTTACTGAACTGGCTCATAACTCCTTAGATGATCATTATAAAGAGGGTCGCTATGCGAGAACGGCTATCCTAAATTTATCTATTATTCCCGAAGTAATTGCTAATTGCCTTATAGAAAAGTTAAACCTTCCAAAGTCTATTTTTAAAGAAATTGATAAATTTAACCCTCTTAGTAAAATTGATTATTTTTTATGGTCGCATAATGGCTCATCTACAGAAAAGGGACGCCAAGAAGTCCAACTTATAATGGAATTACAAAGTATTAGAAATTCCATGGTTCACCCGAAAGCAAAAAAAACCGAATGGGTTAATGTGAATGAGTCAATGAGAGAAGCAGACTTTGGTGACACTAAACTATTAAAAATTCCATTCTCAATAGATGAATGGAAAGGAGATGATCCATTCATTGTCTTACGATCTGTCATGGCATTTCTTGATTACCTGTTCCGAGAGAAATGTAATTTTTCTGATCAAGAAACTTTGCATTTATTACTGAATACAAGTGAAGTGTCAGTTGAGTCTAATAGTTACTATTCTATAGACCCCGAATGGATCGATTATCAAAAACGATGGTCATTAAGAATGTCATTCTTAGGAGTTGACTGTAAAGTTGAAAAAAACATTTAACAAGGCGTTTAAACGTAACTAAAACAGTGGGTTACGTTTCGCTTCGCTACACATTTTAACTCACAGTTTTAGTCCGCTTAACTCGGCGTTAGTTTTCTTATCAATCTCAGGATTCATCTACAAGGAATAAAATGGAACATTTAATTGAATTTGTAAAATCAGATATAGGCGTTAGCTTAGCTTGGCTATGTTCAGTGGGAAGCACGATCTATGCAATATTTTCTAGTAAGAAAAACAAAGAATTAAAGATAAAAATACAACAAATAACAAATAATACGGATAACAGCAAAGACAGCGTTAATCAGCATGGTCAGAAGAATGTTTATACAAAGAATAATTCTGGCGGCATGAAAATAGATATGTAGGACGACACATTGACCATTGCAAACGAAGAAAACACCCCATCTAAAACTATTAACGTAGAGAGAAATGCTGGCAATATAATAATTGGTGATTCACCTGAATATGAAATTAGTTCAGCCATTAATGAGTTATTAAAGTCTTTGGCTAATCAGCCATTTTCTTTCAAAAAAACTAAAAGGCGACCATCGTCTGAGACAGTCGTAAAAATTAAGCACAATAATCTAAAGTCTAAAAGCCATATTATAAAGCAATACTTAGACCATTCATCGAAAGTGGAAGAAGCATATGCGGACATAGACTCTTTGATAGCTTTTGGAAAAGATACCATTCTACAAAACCTTAATGATTTATATTACTTAGCTTTGGATTCGATTGAAGTTGAATATCTAACTTGTGAAGTAGACATAATCAAAATTAGAGAAAACTCCGAGTACATTCTGGATTTTATAATTCAAAAGTTAAAAAACACAGTTTTCGAATCCAAAAATACACCTTCTTATAAGGAGCATATTGAGCTAGGTGTTAATGTTGTTGTCGCTCATGCTTTTATTGAGTGCATAATTATGGAGAATCCTACCCATGATTCCTAGAAGAGGTTGTGATCCCGAGATTAACGTCGTGAGTATTGGAGCAAAAATTTTAGAAAAAATAGTCAAAGGAAGTACTTCTTTGGATGAGCTCATGATTGATTGTGCGTTTGAATTAAAAGTGTCTGTTGACCATATAATATTGTCATTAGATTGGTTGTTCTCAATTAAGGCTATTGATTTTAATGGAGAAGAGGTAATTATAAATGATGCTACATAGCCTTGAAATACAAATTAATGGCGAAGTTAAAAGAATTGTGAATTTTCATTCTGGCTTAAATCTTATAACCAATAAACCAGATTCAGGTCGTACAGGTAATAGTGTAGGTAAGTCAACCCTTTCAAGGGTGGTAGACTTTCTTATGCTTGGTAGTATAGATAATATTTATATTGATGAAGAGTTCAAAAAACCAAACCTAGAGATAGAGGCATTATTTAAAAACAATTCGGTAATTGCTTCGTTAAGCTTTTTTGATTATTCAAATGAAATAAATCAAATTTCACGTAGCTTATGCATAGGTAAAGATTCTAATTCAGAGTTTTGGGTTAATGGAAACTCTATTGAAGAAAAAGAGTATGAGAGCTTTATTCAAAAAAATATATTTAATATATCTACTAAAAGGCCTTCAGTTCGTTCTTTAGCTCCTAAGTTTATTAGAAATGATAGCCACCGTATGTTAAGTACAACCAAATTTCTTGATAAACGTTCGGGTGCAAAAGATTATAGCGAGCTGTTTTTGTACTTGTTTGGTTTCAATAATACGACCCTCCTTACAGAAAAAAGGGATGCTACAAATTTAGTCAGTCGGCGCAAGAGAAACTCTACGTCTATTAATGCAATGGTTAAAGAGCAGAAGCCTGCAATTGAAATAAAAAAACTCAAAGCTGATGCGAAAGAGCTAGAGAATAACCTTTTAATATTTGAGAAATCATCAAAGCACTTCAACCCAATAGAAAGCCTTTCTGCTATACAAAAAAATGAAGACAGATACACTGAAGAGCTCCTTTCTACACAACGAAAGATTGATAATATTAATCATACTGTAGAGCTATTGTCTAAAGACAAAGGTGGGTATTTAATTAACCAACTTAGGGCAATATATAGTTTTTCTGGTGTTGCTATTGATGGGGCTTTACGTGAATTAGAAGATGTAATTTTGTTCCATAAAAACCTTGTGGAGAAAAAGAAACATTTTCTTTCTGTTGATGTGCCAAGGTTGTTAGAAGAGTCTGACGGGCTTCAAGCCGAAATTAATTCATTAAATAAAGAGAAGCTACAAATTTTCTCTGAGATGAGATCAAAGGAAAGTTTGGATAGTATAACGACAAAAATAAAGAAGCTTGGTGAAATTAAGGTAGAACTTGGAAAATTAGAAGGGTTAATTGAACAGCAATCAAAAGCAAGTTCAGATTTGACCGAAGCAAAAAATCAATTACAAAAAGTTCTAGAATTGATTTCAAAAGAAATTGATAACGTTTATCTTTTTGAGAAAAAATTCAATGTGTATTTAAAAAATCTAACACAAAGTTTACATGACGATGAATATCAAATTGATTTAAATTTTAACAAAGATAACGGTTCCTGTTCTATCGAGCTTTTGAACTCCGTAACAAATCCAGAGGGTGGAAAAAAGAAAGCAGAAGTTATAGCTTTTGATTTTTCATATATATATGCGGCAAATGAGTTAAATTTAAAGCGCCCAAGGTTTGTGTTTCATGACAGTATTGAAGATATAGATAAGAAGCAAATTGAAGATATATTCAAAGAAGCAAATAAACTTCCTGGTCAACAAGTACTATCAATGCTCTCAGATAAAATATCAGGAGATCTTTATGAAGAGTTATCTGAAAGCATAATTCTTACACTCGATGAAGATGAAAGATTCTTCTGTGTATAAACGAAAACTAACAAGTTGCTTAAACGGACAAAAATCAGCTGGCTTTTGCTCGTTCCTCGTTAATTCTAGCCAGCTATTTTATTGCCGCTTAGCAAAGTTACTTAGCAAAGGTAAATGGGGTCAGGTCTTTCTTTTTGCCTTTTTGTATTTAGGGCGAATAGGTTAAAATCTTGACTTAATACATCAAAACATAAATCGGTTAAAAGGTTTTTGATATGAGCTATTTATAACCTCTAAAAGCGAAGCGCCTCATAGCCTCTTTGTGAACTAACTATAACTATTTAAGGTGGCTGTCTCTTTAAATTTCATCACTCTAAACGTAAAACATCGGCGAATTAGCACTCTAATACACGCCGATGTTTATTACTTATTTAAGTAACTGCCTTACTAAAAAGGCATTAAACCTTAGTCCGCTTTACGGTTAAGGCTAATTAAACATATTGCTAAAAGTAACGTTGCAATCATGCCTGATGCACCAGCAACAGCTGATGGAAGGAATCCATCACGGCCAAAGGTGATTAAAATACCATTGGCAAGCATTGCAACTGCGCCTGCTAAGGCTGTAAGGCCGCCAATGGCTTTGCCACCTTTAGCTAAGTAAGACAGGCCAAAAACAACAGCTGCTAATCCTAATAATAATTTAGCTGCGTAGTAAATCATGAAAGACAACGAAACCACGCCACCAATTAAAGGTTGTGCGCCTTCTACTGTGCCTGCAACTTTACCAAATGTAGAAAACAACGTAAGGCCAATGCTCACTTGTACTATGTTAAGTGCTGCGCTAAACGCGATAGCCGACCAACCTAGTTGGGCGTTTTTTGCCTGCACCATAGACGCACCCGCAAAGGCAACGAGCAAAGTAAATACTAATGCTTCTAGCCCCCAAGCTACCTGTCTTGAAAAACTAATTTCAGCACTGTAAAGGGCTGAATAAATACCCTGTGATATAGCTAATACCAATAATAACAATGCTGTAATTAGGGTGGTGCGTTTATGTGTAAATTCCATTATGGACCTCTTATAATTTTATATTTAACGCTTTAAAAAGATGCAGTAGCCTTTAATACATCAACCAGTTGAAACTTTTATATAAATAGCGCTTTCACTTGCAGCTATAAGACAGGTAAAGCGATTTAAAAATTTCACTAAAACCAATAAAAATAATAATTAATTACAATTAGACTCAGATTTTGGTTTTTTATGAAATTTAAATTAGCAAAATTGCTTTTATTCAAGTAATTTACGCTAGCTAAATCAACAGCTTATAATTTTAATGGCTTAATTACATACCTTGTTATGATAAAAGCTTAAAATGAGACCAATCACTTAATGCGGTAATAGTTTGCTCTGTAGGCGGGGCTACATAGAATAAACCTGTAATGGCAATAACCGATGCCAAGGTAATTAATTTATTGTCGAAGTCAGCTATTTTTAACGCGGTGCCAAAGGAGCGTTTAATGGTGACATTATTTAAATCTACACTGTAAAGTTCATCGAGCAATAAATGGATTAACCCGCCGAGTAAAATAAACCCTCCCGTTAACCAGGCAAAGGTGGCTGCTTGTGTAGTTGTTTGCTCGTTAAGTTGCCACGTTACTTGCGTTGTTAACAGCGCGCATAACAGTAAAAATAGTAAAGAGTGGCAACTGCCTCTGTGTACTGTGATCCATTCAAAAATGGGCCTAATAATGTATTTCATAAATCCGTACACAAATAACGGCACTACTATTAACTCAATAAAACTAATTGTAATAATAAGCTCGGTGGTTATGTAATGCAGCACCAGTAATACAGCGCTCAATGCAAATAAGTTAAAAATAGTGTCGAGTGATGTTGAGTTATCTGAATCTATATCGGGTAATAAGCCGCCAATTGAGCCTAAAAACCATAGCCAGAGTGCGCCGTTTAAATCAGTATGGCCTGCAGATAATAAAGTGGCCGAGCCTAAACCTGTGATGATGACTGCAGTATTAAGATGAGTATTGAAATTTGCCATTGTATCTCTTGGTAGAAAAGTAGGTTGGCATTCTATCAATTGAAAACTTAATTGTTCAATGTACTTTAAAGGTTTGGATGTAAATTTGGTTTAGCGGCGTATTTTTATAATAAAGACTATTTGAAAGCCGTGAAAACGTTATAGTATTCACCATCTAATTTTTTATATCGTCGTAAAAGGCGACTTTTCCTCGGCCTGTTTCTTTTACGTGATAAAGGGTTTTATCACCGTTGTGCATTAATTCATGAAGTTCAGTGCCATCAGTAGGGGCTATTGCAATACCTATGCTTGCACCCACTGCGCATGTTTTAGTGTTTGAAATACTAACTTGTTGTTGTAGCTCATTTAGTAAGGTGGTTGCTTGCTCAAGGGTTGCTGCTTTGTTGTAGGTGTTTACCTGTCTTGCAATAATAAATTCGTCACCGCCTAGACGAATACACATGTCGTTTTTTTCATGAAATAGGGTTTTAAATCTGTGCGCTGTTTCTATGAGCACTTTGTCACCAGCTTCGTGACCATAGGTGTCGTTAATAGGTTTAAATTTGTCTAAATCGATCATCATAAGTACCAAGTGCTTATTATTTTTTATGCATTCGCGTAGCGCTTTTTGAAGGCGTTTTTCACCGGCGCGGCGGTTTAATAGGCCGGTTAGCGGATCGTGATCGGCTTCAAAGCGGGTTTGAAGTTCGCGTTCTGCGCGCTCGGTTACATCGTGTAAAATTACTTCTACTAGTTGCTCTTGTTGTGGGCCTCGGTTGGTATCTCTTTGGTCTGTTAATCTAACAAATAAACAATGAAACCAGATCGTTTTATAACCAACTTTACACTCTACATCTAACGTAGTTTGTGGTGGGTTATGAGCAAAGCGAATTTCTTCCAGTAGGCTTTGTAATTCATCAACGTTGTTTAATAATTCAGGGAAGTGCAGGGTTGATAACTCTTTTTCACCGGGTACGGTAAAGTAATGTTTAAAAGCGGGGTTAAAGGTGGTGATACTATTTTTGCTATCGAGTAAACAAATACCAGCGCTGGCTTGCTCAAAAATAAGTCTAAATTTGGCTTCTAGTTCTTGGGTTTTTTTACGAAGTGTTTGTTCGTTGCTAATAGTTAAATGCAATTCGTGCATTAGAGCATTTATACCGTGCGTTAAACGGCTTATTTCGTCTCGCTTACCTCGCTTAAAGGTTAGCATATTAAGGGTTTCTGGTTCTGATGGGTTAATTTTAGCAAAGCTGTCGGTAAGGTTTTGAATAGGTTGAGTAAGCCAACGCTGCACTACAAGCGATACAAAAAATGCGATAACGATAGATTGTATTAGCATTAAAATAAATTCTTTTTTAAGTGCAGCCTGTGCCTGTTGCTGTATAAAATTATCGTCGGGGTATATTGATAAAACACCTATAAAAGTGTCATCTAAAAAAGGATGAACTAGCTTAACTAACACGGCTTCTTTTTGTTTGTTAATAGTGCCATTTGCAATAAATAGCTCCATTTCGCCTTTTGCGTTTGCTTCTCCTTCTAGGCTTGCGCCTTGCACTAAATCGTTACTTAGCAAGCCATTAATTATTTCTTGGCTTAACTCTTTATCGTTTAAATAAGCAGCTATGGCGGCTGTTTTTCCCATTGTTTGCGCTAACTGTTGTACGAGTAAGTAGTTGGTGTTTTTCTTTTCTTTAAAGCCTGAATAATACGACAGCATTGACGATACTAAAGATACAACAATAGCAACTAACGCAATTGCTATAGCAACGCGTATGTAGAGCTTTTGGCTAATAATTTTAATCAAATGTGTATACCACTTTTACTGCATCTGTAACTTGCGATAGCGGAATGTAGCCAATAGCAAATTGTGATGCTGCAATTTTATTTATTGCATCTTCAACGGATGCGGAAGGTGTAGGGGGCTTTGCACGGCCAGAAAATAACAACCTGGCCCAATACGCATTTATTTTTTGCTCGTCTTTATTGACCAGTTTTAAGTAAAAATCGTTTTTTAATGCTGATTGGGCGGGCAAATCGAGTGGCTTTGACGTTTCACCATCAGGAAAAGTTAAATACCTACCCATGTAAATATCAATTATTTCCCGTTTTGATAATGCGTTAATTGCGTTGCTTTTATTTACCACTACAACAAACTCTGTAGATTTAGCATAAAAGCTCACAAAAAGCAGGCATAAGGGGAGCATTACATTAAGACCTAGATTACGAGCGCTTATCATAACTAAAACACCATACTAGCATTTAAACTGAGTATATGTACTTTGTTGCTTTTATTTGCATCAGCAGGATTACTAAGGCTCCATAGCCCCGCACCTTGAGGCTTTATATCAAAGCGGTCTAACTGCGCTTTAAATACTAAGCGATCCGAAAAATGCCATTTTACGCCTACGTTAACAGAGTGCTGGTGAACATTCGTAATTTGAACTGAAGATTGAGTGGCAACCGCGAGTTGTTGTATAGGTACAGAAAATTGCTCAGGAGTACCTGGTGGAAAAATAGGGCTGTTTACTTCAACTACATCATGGCGATTTTTAGCTGCCGTAAAGCCTGTGTAAAATATTGCATCATCTACTCTGTAACCCGCACTAATATAAGTGCTAAATACAGATGGAGCTATTATCCAATCGGATTCTGAAATACCTAACTCAGATTGAATAAGCCAATTATTATTATCGTAAGTAACGCCAAAGGCTGCGTATTCTATGCTGTTGCCTTTGGTGTTAAATTTGTTAGATATACTTTGTGCTTGCGGCCATATACTTTGTGGTACTAAATCGAGTGCGGTTATAAATTCGTCCAACGCGGTTAGTTTATAATCGCCAAAGTTTGACCTTGATAACGAAAAACGCATTGTCCATGCATCTAAAGAGTATGTTGCACTAAGGGTTGTTAAGTTATCAAAATCAATAAAAAAGTCGTCATTATAGGCTTGTATCTTTGCTGTGGAGCTACCATAAGCAAGTTTTAAGCGTAAGAAGCCATCGTTAATGGCTTTACTGTATTCAACGTCTATTCCATCAAAATTACCTGCAATGTTTGCAAATGAGTAATACGAATGAGGCGGGCGCACCCATAAGTAAGCGTATCCAACGTAAGGGTACTCAGACAGTAAGTAAAGGTCGCTGTTTAACCTACCTGCGCGGATGGCCCAGTTACGTGATGGGCGATAACGTACAAAGGCGAGCTCTAAAAAATTATCAAAGCTTTTAAAGGCATGATCTTGTATTACTAGTTGAACTACAGAGTCCCAATTTTTGGCCAGTGATATATTAGCCTGACCACCTAAAATTGAATCACGCGTTGCTGAAAAACCAGATTCGTTCACATTTGAATAACTAGATGCAAAACCAATATCTGAATCGTCAGTGTAACTAAGGGTTAAGGATGCAAAACCACTAAATTGCACGTCAATGTCGTTTGCATAGGTTTTATTTGCAGCAAAGGTTGCCAATATTGCTATGGCAATAGTACCTCGGAACAACATGTTAGCCCGTATTTTTATAATGTAGATAATAAAAAGATAGCACAATTTATTAAATTACCAACTTCATTAACATGTACTTTTTTAAATGCATAAGAATGATGCATTTAAGAAAATGACATTATTTAGGACTAGCATAAATTTTATTTTTTAATGTTAAATAACTTTATAAAACGTAATTTATACCGGTAGTTAAGTCCATAAAGATTAGTTAGCTGCATATATAAAAATCCGCAATAAGGCTATTTGCAATATCTATTGTAACTCTCATATTTACTTTGTCTCATTTGTTAATGATTATAACGTTATATTGTTGCATTTAATTGTTGGTATAGTATAACATTCGCCGAATTCTAATTTATGAAAGAGCTTGAATGTGACAACACACGTACCGGTTAACAACACATCTAATAATGATTCTACAATTGCAAAACAATCAAACGCTCAAAAAAATGACAATAATAGTGCGACTCAGAAAGCCATTATTGAAGTGGACTCGCTTAGTTTTAGCATTAAAAATAACGCTATTTTAAAAAACTTAAACTTTAATGTGGGCTCAGGCGAAATTTATGCACTACTTGGCGGTAACGGTGCGGGTAAATCAACCACCTTAAAAACGTTACTGGGTTTTAATAAACCAACGCAAGGCTCAGTAAAAGTAGCGGGTAAAGAGGTGAGCAAAGCACTTGACTTTGTTCGTACTAAAACGGCGTACTTACCTGAGTCTGCAACGTTATACCCGCATTTAACAGCACGCGAAAACGTAGAGTATTTTTTATCACTTGCTGATATTAATAAAACAGACGAGCAGATTAATGCCGCGTTTAATCGTGTTGCTTTGCAAGAAGGGGCGTGGGAGCGCCCTATGCAAACATATTCTAAAGGCATGAGGCAAAAAACCGCGATTGCACTGGCTATTTTACGTGAAGCCCCGATATTTTTACTTGATGAACCTACCTCGGGCCTTGACCCTGTTGCCATAGATGAGTTTAACCAGTTAGTGCGCGAGCTTGCATTAGCGGGTGCTTCTATTTTAATGGTTACGCATGATGTATACGGCGCCTGCCAAGTAGCTAACCGTATTGGGTTACTAAGAGCTGGTGAGCTGGTGGGCGAATTTGACGCGCCAGAAAACGGCCGTATTGATACTGAACAAGTGCACGCAGCCTTTGCGCAAAGAGGCGCGTAATGAGTATAAATAATTTTTCAAAAATGGTTATAGTTGCCAAAGATGAATGGCGCTATTGGCTTCGCTCAAAACTAGCAATGACCGTTTTAGCCATTGGCTTATTGCTTACGCTTTCATCGGTTGTGGTGACCGCAATTACTATGCTTGAACTTAGCCATGATCGCCATGAACTTCAATCAAATGCCGAGCAAAGTTTTGTTGATCAGCCCGATCGTCACCCACATAGAATGGTGCACTATGGGCACTATGCCTTTAGAACGCCTTCACCACTGAGCACCCTCGACCCAGGTATTGACGCATACACAGGTAACTCAATATTTTTAGAAGGACATAGGCAAAATAGTGCAATGTTTGCCGATCAACGCCAAGGTACAGCGCTTACTAAATTAGGTAGCTTAACGCCTGCTTTTATAGTGCAAACATTAGCGCCGTTACTGCTTATATTAATTGGCTACAGCTCTATTAGTCGTGAGCGTGAATCGCAAACGCTGTCGTACTTATTAGCGCAAGGCACGTCGGGTATTACGCTTATTGCCGGTAAAGGTTTAGCACTGCTTTCGGTAGTGGGCTTGGTTATTGCGCCACTGGCTGTATCGGCTTTGTTTACGGTATCTGCGGGTGAAAGTTTATTAGCAGTTGCCAGTTTTGTTGTAGGTTACGCTTTATATTTAACTGTGTGGGTATTACTGATTTTACTCGCATCGAGCGTGTTTAGTAAAAACAGTGGTAGTTTTACGGCGCTTGCGTTTGTATGGATTTTACTGTGTATTGTTATGCCGCGCGTAGCAAGTACTACGGCCTCAACGGCTGTGCCATCTGCCGGTAAAATAGAAACCGATTTTGCTGTTAAAGCCGAGCTTAGAAAACTAGGCGATGGCCATAACACGAACGACCCTGCATTTAAGCAATTTAAACAATCACTCCTTAAAAAGTACAACGTAAATAGCATTGATGAGCTGCCGGTAAACTTTAGAGGTTTAGTAGCCAGTGAATCAGAGGCTAAACAAGCCAAAGTACTAAACCAATTTGCTGAGCAACGTATGCAAAATGAACTTAAGCAAACGCAGGTATCGCGTTATTTTGGTTGGGTATCCCCTATGGTGGCTATTCGCTCGCTCTCTATGATTGTAGTGGGCACCAGCATAGAAACCCATCATCGTTTTTTACGTGAAAGCGAACAGCTGCGTTTTGATTTTGTGCAAGGGCTTAACAAAATTCATATTGAAGAGCTTGATTACATAGATGATATGAACCGCAATGCTGATGCCTCAGCCACTAAAAAAGCACGTGTAAGCGCCCAAAACTGGCAAATACTACAAGACTTTAATTTTAATGTAGACAGTGCAGATGTTCGAGCACAAAGAAGTGTACCTGCGTTTTTACAGTTATTTCTGTGGATTGTAGTACTTGTGGGCGGTATTAAATTGGTAGGAAAACGTTTGTTATGAGCTATTTAATTACACAACTTATGCGTGAATGGGGCTTTTTATTGCGCCAAAAATACGTAGTTGTATTACTACTGTGTAGCGTTGTTTTATCGGGTTTTGCTATTTACAGCGGGTTAAGCGAAGTAAGCGCACAGCAGCAAACAATAGAGCGCTTAAAAGCAGCAGATCAAAGCGACCGCGCTAAAGTACAGAAAAAGCAAAGCGATGCAGGCATGTTGGCTTATTACAGCTTTCATTTAACGTACTCGCAGCCATCTAACCTGGCATTTGCTGCTTTAGGCGAGCGCGATATATTCCCGTGGAAACACCGCATTAATTTATTAGCGCTTGAGGGGCAAATTTACGAAAGCGATGCACAAAATGCTGAGCTGGCTCAAGCCGGTAAAATAGATTTTGTGTTTGTAATTAGTGCGCTAGCGCCACTGGTTATTATTTTGTTGTTTCATGATTTATTTGCAAGCGAGCGTACCAGCGGTAGGCACGATTTATTAGTCACTACAGCTAAGTCTTACTTTGCTTTGTGGGGCGCTCGTTTAACCGTAAGGTTTGTAGCAATAATAGTGTGTTTAATGCTGCCATTTTTTGTAGGCGGATTTATAGCTGGGGCAAGCGCGTATGAAGTGGCGTATGTATCGCTGTTGTGTATTGCCTACCTTGCATTTTGGACTGCGCTGAGTGTGTGGTGGGGCAAAAACGCAACCAGTGCGCCACGTGTTGCCTCTAGCTTAATTGGTTTGTGGGTGTTGTTTGCTTTTATTATTCCTATTTTAGGCGACCTTGCTATAAACAAGTCAGTGCATTCGCCTAAAGGTGGCGACATTATGCTTACTCAACGCGAGGCCGTAAATGATGCGTGGGATTTACCAAAAGCTTCCACTATGCAGCCTTTTATTAAAGAGTACCCAGCGCTTGCACCATATATTGATATGAAAAGCGAATTTGAATGGAAGTGGTATTACGCATTTCAACAAATGGGCGATTTAAAAGCGGCAGAGCTTTCAAAGGCCTATCGCGACGCAGCCGCTAAAAAATACGAGTTAGCCGGTTTTGTATCTTGGGTTTCGCCACCGCTGTTATTGCAGCGCAGCTTAACCCGTGCAGCCAATACCGATTCAATTGCCGCGTATGCTTATGAGCAGCAAATTAGAGATTATCATCAACAATTACGCGAGTTTTATTACCCGTGGTTATTTTACAAAGACGACCCAACTAAAGCAGCCCTTGAAAACATGCCACTCTTTGAAAACACCACGCAAAGCAGCAACTAAGAATACAGCGCTAAACGTACCTGTTTAGCGCGATTAAAATTACTACATAACTATAAAATACTTACATTACTCACAAGGTTCACAATGAAAACCAATACAAAAGGGCTTAAGCTCACCTATTTAAGTACTTGCTTATTAGGCTTATTTAGCAGCCACGTTATGGCCGCTGAGCAAAACCAGCAAAGTAAAAGCGTAAAGGATGACGCAATTGAAAAAGTAACCGTTGTTGCATCTCGCCAGGCTTATCAAGGTAACTTTAGCCCTTTAGAAACACCTCAGTCAGAGCTTAAAATTGATTTAGAAGCCCTTGAAAACGCAGGCGCAGTAAGTCTTGATCAAGCGCTTGATTTATCAGCCTCGGTTGCGCGCCAAAACAACTTTGGTGGGCTGTGGAATAGCTTTTCGTTGCGAGGCTTTGTAGGCGATGAAAACCTGCCAAGTAATTACTTAGTAAATGGCTTTAATGCAGGACGTGGCTTTGGTGGCTCACGTGATTTGTCGGGTATTGAGTCGGTAGAGGTTTTAAAAGGTCCGCGCGCGGCTTTATTTGGCCGTGGTGAACCAGGTGGCACCGTAAACCTAGTTACTAAACGCCCAACGTTTGACACCGCAGGTGAAATTAAGCTCTCTGTAGGTAGTTTTGATACTTACCGCGCCGATGTTGATTACACCACAGCGCTTAACGACGACGTAGCAATTAGACTGGTTGGTTTTTATGAAGACGCCGAAAGCTTTAGAGATACCATAGAAACCACTAAGCAAGGCTTTAGCCCGTCAATCGTGTGGAATATTAATAATAACAGCCAACTAATATACGAGCTTGAATATAGCGACCAAGAAGTACCGTTTGATAGAGGTGTATTAGCCATAGATGGCGAACTTGGCCTTATACCTGAAAGCCGCTTTTTAGGTGAGCCGGGCGATGGCCCAATTGAAGCCGATGTACTAGGGCACCAGTTAGAGTATATTCATGACTTTGATGATAACTGGAGCATTTTATTTGGTGCAAACTACCGTGATACCTCTATGGAAGGCTTTGCAACCGAAACTGGTTTTGGTGGCGTAATTGATGGCGAAGTAAATCGCTTTAGACGCTACCGCGACTTTGATGCGAAATACCAAGTATTTAGAACTGAGTTAAGTGGTAATCTTGAGCTTGGCGGGTTTGAGCACCGTTTAATTATGGGTGTTGATGCCGATAAATTTGAAAACGACCAAGTCATTTTACGTGTACGTGGCGATCAATACATTAATGTATTTAACCCTGTTTATGGCGCGTATGAATTACCAACGCCAACATCAAATACTGACCGCGTAGAGATTCAAGAGTCGGTAGGGGTATTCATTCAAGATCAAATAAGCCTAACCGATAAGTTAGATATACGTATTGGTGCACGTTTTGATGATTACGAGCAGCGCTTAAATAACCGCTTAGCTAACACTAACACTAAACAAACTGAGTCACGCGTGAGCCCGCAGTTTGGTGTAGTTTATGAAGCAAGCGATTATGTATCTGTTTATGGTGCTTACGGTGAGAACTTCCGTCCGCTTTCGGGTGCCGATGCTAATGGCGATGGTTTTGAGCCAAACCAATCTACATCTGCTGAGCTGGGTGTTAAATTTACATTAAACGATGGCGCATTATTTGGTACTGTTGCTGTGTTTAAAGTAGAGCAAGACAACATGCTAGTAGTAGACGATGCAACAGCGTTTACTTACGCAGCCATTGGTGAAGCACAAAGTAAAGGGATAGAAATAGACCTAACGGGTGAGCTTACCGATACGCTTGAAGTTTGGGCGTCGTATGCGTTCGTTGATGCAACAATCGAAAACTCATTTTTTGATGCCAACTTTGGTTACACAGTAGAAGCGGGCGCGTCACTATTAAACGTGCCAGAGCAACAGCTTAGCTTACAATTAGTACAATCAACAGTTCTATACGGTAAAGCCATTAAGTTTGGTGGTGGTTTATTACATGTGGGCAAGCGTAACGGCTTTTTTGGTACCGACTTTGAGTTACCAAGCTACACAACAGCCCGTGCTTTTGTAAATTACGATGTAACAGACGCGATTGGAATTACGGCTGAGGTAAATAACCTGTTTGATGAAACGTATTACACAAACTCGTTTGCCGATGCGTGGGTACAACCTGGTACACCAAGAAACGTTAAGTTTTCTGCATCATATAAGTTTTAAACTTTTAATTTTAAACTATAAATTCAAAACTAAAAAAGGCTGCTTTAATTAGGTAGCCTTTTGTTTATTTGAATTAATTATTCTAGGTATTTATCAAATATTTGTTTGTACTCGCCGGATTCTTTGAGCTTTTTAAGTTGTACATTAAAGTCATCGCGCACTTTTTTGGACTTAAATAAATACCCATTAGGACTTTTACCAAACAAAGCAAACCTATCAATTTTTTGTGTTGTATCAATATCTTTTATATTTGCGCGAAAGTAGTTAAAGCTTTGTTTATCCATTTGTATTACATCAACCTTATTTAAGTACAAAAACTTAACTTGAAGCGATTGGTCGTGGATTTCGTTATAACGCGGGTTAGCTTTAACCATATTTGCATACTCATCTCCTAGGTGAATGGCTGCACTTGGCCAAGACAATAAACTATAATTTTTTAAATCGGCTATTTTACTAAGGTTAAAGTTATTTTTACTTAAAGCGACAGCTACATTTTCGTAAACATAAGACTCGCTTGATAAATAGCCTTTTAGGAGGTTTCCGTTGGCAGTATTTAAATTGATATCTGCTACTACATCAATTTTATCTTTTTTGTAGTCTTTAGCACGCCTTGTATACGGGTAATAAAGTGCCTCAATTTTGTAGCCCAGTGGTGTTAAAGCCGCTGTAATAATATCTACTGTTAAGCCACTATTTGACTGAGGAAATACAAAAGGGGGGAGTTTTTCACCAAAGCCTACAACGAGCTTTTGTTGTGTGGTGGTGGCACTAACAAAAGGCGACATTAGTAATGTGGCTATTATAATGGTGTTTAACGTCATTTTTTCTGCAATAAATTAATTATTAATATTAAAAAGATAGTAACTAACTCGTTATGCAACAAGTAAAAAGCCCATTAAACTAACTATTAGTTAGCTTTAATGGGCTGATAGTTATCTGTTTTTTTAAACAATATTAAAATGGCGCGTAACCATCAGGTGTTGTAACCGGTGTACTCCAACGCTCTTTAGCCTCTACCCCAGGGCGTTGTGCGCCTTGCGCTGGTAAACGGCCGCGATCACCAAACAGCCATAATACAAAGTTTGTTCTATCGCCACTGGTAATAGGTTTTGCTGCGTGAGGTACATTGCCTCGGTGTATCATTGCGGTGCCTGGTTTAAAGCCAAGTTGTACAACGTTACCATTTACTTGGTCGTAAAAATCAAGCTCAGAACCTGTAAATTCCTCACCCGGTAAATTTAAATTAATATTTAACGTTACCGCTGATGCATCGGTATGTGGGCGAATCGATGCATCTGTATTTGGATCGTAGTAAATAGAAAATCCAAATGTTTGCGTATCGTAGCCAATTATTTCAGGAAACAATAAGCGCGAAATAGGGCGCATATAAGTGTTTAGCATTTCGTTATAAAATGCTTGAAAACTTGGCGCTGCTAAATAGCCCTCAGATCGTTTGTCGAGCATGGCACCACGGCGGTTTAATACAATACCGTACGGTGGACGCATAGGAATGTTAGAGTTCCATACTTGTTCAAGGTAGCCACGTAAAATGGCTAGGCGCTCAGGGTCAAAAAATTGGAACTGAAACACATCAGGAGCAACTTCTTCTAGTAGTGATTTTACTAAATGCTCTTTTGATGGATCTTGCCATGCAGCATTAACGGCTTCACGTAAGTTTTTATCTAGTAACGAATCGTCAAGGGTAAAGGTGGTTGTATCTACTTCGGTTTCTTCCCACTCTTTCCAGGCTTGTGTAAGTAGTTGGTCGTTGTTGTACCAGAAATGCTGTACAGAGTGCTCACGGTTTAACATGGCCTCTCTTGAAGGTAACGCTAGAGCACGAGCAAGTTGTAATTGGGTGGCAGACATAATGTGTAACTCCAGTTGTTGAATTAGGTTTATCAATTAAGGAGTGCAATTTATTATATTTATAAACTTAGATAAATAAGCTGTTTTAGGAAACAGTATCAAAATAATGTTTATAATTGGGGGCGAATTGTATAATCTAGAGTTTAATTTATGGTTAGCGGTTACTTGTACGTTAAAAGTTTTAAATGGATTTTCTATGTTGCCAAAATGTCTGAATTGCCAAGAGAGTATATCTCTAGCTTGGTTTGTTGTTGCCCGTATGTCTACAAAGTATAGGTGTACTGAATGCGGGGCACTGCATGAGTTTACCCAAAGGCATAAACTAATTGGTATTATTGCTGTAATTCCACTGTTATTTTTAGTGAATTTGTTAGAGCCCTTTGTCACTATATCAATCCTGAGGTTTGTAATAGTGTTAGCTATTGCTGTAACAGTGATGGTTTTTATACCTAAACAACACATACTCTCAGATCATGATAATTTTAAAGAAGAGATTAAAAATAACGATTAAATTTGATGAGTTAACACCTAACCCATCAAATTTATAATTATTAACTTGTTAGTGAGTTGCTCTATCGCCCCAAATATCTTCTAGGCGACTATCCCGGCCGCAGCGCCAGCGGTATGTGTTGTAACGAATAGGGTTATTTTTATAATAATCTTGATGAAAGCTCTCTTTACCTTTAATAGGGTAAAAGGTGCTGGTACTTAATATTGGCGTTACCACTGTTTGATTAGGGAACTCGTCTACAACGGCTTGCTTGGTTTGCTCTGCTATTTTTCGTTCTTGCTCGTTAGCTACAAAAATTGCGCTTAAATAACTTGGCCCTTTATCACAAAATTGGCCTTTGGCATCAAAGGGATCAATATTTACCCAATAGTGATCAAGTATATCTTTGTAGCTCACCACATCCGGATCGTAAGTAATTTGCACAGCCTCGTAATGACCTTGATGATTGCCATTGTAGGTCGGGTTTTTAAGCTTACCGCCTGTAAAACCAGATATTACATCTTTTACGCCTTCGAGTTTTTCAAAGTCGCTTTCCATACACCAAAAACAACCACCGGCTAACACTGCTTTTTCGGTTTTTGCAGCATGAGAAAAAGTGCTAAACAAAATTGCGGCAGATGTTAATGCAAGCGTAAGTGAGTTTTTCATATAATAATCTACCTCTAGTGTGGGTTTAAATACATATTCTTAATAGTTAGACCCTTTAACTGTAAAACCTATTTCATTATTTTTAGTAGGCTAACGTGAATAGCGGAAAAAGTAATATACGTAATGGTTTTTAATTAAGGCCATACGTACATTAGCTAACCTCTGTAGCACAATGTTGTATTATTAGAGTGTGTTTATTAAAGTGAAAGCATTGAGATAAAAGTAGCAGGTGTTAAATGAACCAGTTAACCGAAAAATCGATAAGTTGCCCGTATTGCGGCGAAAGCATTGAAGTATTACTTGATGCAGCTGACATTGATGAGCAATACATAGAAGACTGCCAAGTATGCTGTAAGCCTATTTCGTTTGTTGTATTTGAAGACGACGATGAGCTCAAAGTAAATGTATACAGTGAAGACGATACATTTTAAATTGGCGTAAATTATAAAAAAGGCTGCATAACTGCAGCCTTTTTTATTGGGGCGTTAGCTATTTTGTTCTCGAGCTAGCTGGTTAGGGAGTAGCTCTTCTACTATTTCGCGAGCGGGAAGCGTGTAACGTGTGCCATCAAACATGACTGAGGTAAACTCATTTATATTAGTAATGCCGGTTAGGGTCCAGCCCTCGCCGCGCTTAGGACAATACACAGTTGTGGTAGGTTGTATTACTTTAAAATCATCACTCATTTGAGCCTCTGTACTGTTATTACTTTAAATATAATGCTTGTTAATAGGGTATGGTAAGTTAATAATGCTTGCCCATAAAGCGCTATTTTAATTCACTAAATAAAATGTTTAAAACAATTGAGCTCGAACGCGTTACTTTGCGTTTAATTACCCACAAACATGCCCCGCAATTATTTACTATTTTGAATCACCCGCAAGTGAGCGAGTTTAACGATTACAATACGCCGCTGAGTAAAAGCCAAATTAAACAACTAATTCAAGATGATATTACCGCCTATTACGAAGGCGAAGTGATTAGAGTCGCAATTGAACATAATATTACCGGCGAGTTAATGGGGACCTGTGGGCTTTACAATTTATCGGCGTGTAAAAGTAGTGCGTTTATTGGTTTTGAGCTTCACCCAAACTTTTGGGATAAAGGCGTTATGTTTGAGGTAATAACTGGCTTCATAAAAACACTTAAACAGCATATTGGCCTTAAACATTTAAGCGCTGAGGTAAGCGCGCATAATGCGCGTTCTCATAATTTACTTTTAAAATTGGGGTTTAGTTTGCGCGAGCATTCTATATGGCATAAGCAGTTATAGTGAATACTCGTTAAAAAACTTATCATTACAGGAACAAATAAAATATAAAATTTAACCTCTTTGACTTATAGTGAAGTGTAAGCAAATGAATTTGTTACCCGAGTTTTTAAAACGTGTTCGCTTAACAAGGATTTTATATGCTAGAAAAACTATCTCAAGATGCCCTCGTTATTTGGGCTACGATAGACCCAATAGGCACCATGGCACTATTTGCGGCGCTTACTTCTCATTTAAATGATCAACAACGTCGTAAAACTGCATTTAAAACGGTGCTCTATGCCGGGGCTGTTTTACTGGGATCTATATTAATAGGGCAGCTAATACTTAATGCGATGGGTATTAGGTTGGTTTCGTTTCAGTTAGGGGGCGGAATTATATTGTTTTTGTTTGGCCTGCAAATGATTTTTGGCAGCGACTCTAATAAAGCAAAGCAAGATCCAGGGCACGATATAGCTGTTTTTCCACTGGCTATACCTGCAACGGCTACGCCAGGCGCTATTTTGGCTGTAATACTCCTTACAGATAACCATATACACCCCATTACCACTCAAATCGGCACTGCGCTTGTTACGCTTGGTGTATTAGGAGTCACATTAATACTGTTATTACTTTCGGGTAAAATTATTAAACTAATTGGTACGGGCGGCGCATCTATTTTAACTCGCGTAATGGGCATGATTTTAGCGGCTTTTTCGGTAGAACTAATTATGACGGCGCTTGAAATAGAGCAATGGGTAAAAATAGATTAAATGCAAAAGAGGATTCGCTAATGGCAATAAAAATATCAAAGTACCATTTAGTAAATGTGTGTTTGGCCATTGTGATGGTAGCTTTGGCTGTAACGGCTATTAGATATTATAACCATTATGTATCGGCGTTTACTGACATAACCATTGAGTCTAAAGTGCTTAACGAATCGCGTAAGGTATTTATTAGGTTGCCTGCCAATTACGATAAGAGTAAAGCTTACCCATTAATTATTAAAACAGACGGTAATTTTAATTTAGATAATTGGGATCGAACTTTAACCGCGCAAAGAAAAGCCGGTGAATGGGATGGTGCTATATTAGTATCTATCCCTAATAAGTTTTGGAAAACTACACGTAACCGTGACTTAGTGCCGCCTTATGCTCGCCAAGAGGTAAATACTGAGCCTCGCCCCGAGTTTCAAACGCTTTTAGAACCTAATGGAGAGGCTCATAAGTTTTTAAAGTTTATAGAAGCCGAATTACTCCCTTATTTGCAAACCCATTATAAATTGAATGATCAGCGTATATTAAGTGGATTTTCGGCAGGGGGAAGCTTTGTACTTTATACACTGCATACTAAACCTGAGCTATTTAATGGGTATTTCGCATTTAGCCCTGCAGCTTGGTACGACGATATGAGTGTTGTTAAACGCTTTAGTGACTTTTTAAAAACAAATAACCCAAAAATTAAAGCGCCTACATTTTTATATTTAACGGTTGGCGGGGCAGAGCATCCGCTAATGTTGGAGGCTTTCCAAAATTTAGAAGCAACGCTTAACGCAAATCCTAACGTTAATTTAATGTGGCATAGCACAGTTAACCCAAACGCAGAACATAATGACAACCCTAAGCAAAGTGTGGCTAAAGCTCTTGTTGATTATAAAGAGTTTGTACAAAGCTTAACTAAATAGCATTAACTGTATATTTATACAGTTAATGCTATTTACTATATTATTAAGCTAACATGCACTCGTTTACTATTCATCTAATTGTCTGTTATTTAAGTAGTTTTACTCTTTATTTTTAAGGGTAAGGCGTATTGAGTTTCAAAAAGCCACCGCTGTACTTATATACAGTAATGGCTTTATTGGTTATTATGTTAAACCTAATTGCTTAACGCTTAAACATGATTACTGTTAGAGACCTTATTTTGAATAAACAAAATGAAGTTAAGCAAAGTTAGGCTTATTTAAAAGTAACCGCTGGTGGATTATTGCAAGAACACATCATACTAAGTTTGGTTTAGTATCTATCTATGCAATAGGGTTATATTTTTAAGTAGAAAATCAGAGAGCTGCGGGGTTACCGTTCAGCTCTCATGGGTTTAGCTTTAACTAGCCTTAACTAAGGTTCTGCTCAGCTGCTTGCTTTTTATTTTTAACAAATAAGGTAACAGCAACAACAGCACTTAAAATGGAGCAAATAATAAATACGTCATGAATTCCCCCAGGTATATATTCCATAAACGAGGTAAAAAACTGCCCAGAGAATACCGCCATAGTAAAGTACGATAAGTTACGACCACGTACGTTTTCTGCGCTGAGTTCTACCGTCATGTGGTTTAAAAGCGGGATACTAAAGCCAAAACCTATACCTATTAATATTGCACCTAAAATTAAAACTAGGGTACTTGGTTGGGTAAAACATACATACGATAATCCAAAACCTAAAAACGCCAGTGCCAGTACGTTTGTTTCACCAATTAGCTTAGTTGCTTTTGGCATTACGCCCGCTGTAAATACAGCTACTAACGATATAAATGCGAGTAATTCACCTATTTGAGATTCGTTATAGTCAAGTGCACTCATAGTAATAGGTAATAAAACGGTGGAGGTAAAAAATATAGTCATCGCGAGGGTAGAAACTATATAAACCCCTTTTAATGAAAAGGCGCCAATAACGGCTTTTGTATTATCAGTTATGTGTTCTTCAACTTGGTTGCTTGCTTTATGTTTGCTTGGAACAAAAAACAAAAGCATGGCTAAAAATACCCAGGCAATTAAATAAAGCGCTAGCGGTAAACCCCAAAACTGTGAAGCTAAATAACCACCTAAAAATAAAAATATTACTCCGCCAAGTTCTATTGCCATGCCTTGTTTAGCTATCATGCCTAAGCGAGCTTCACCTTTGTACCAAGTAGAAATTAATACAGTACAGCCAGCCATCACTATGGCCGTTACACCACCAAGAATAAATCGGTTAATAAATACAAGTGTTGGACCATATAAAAAATAGCAGCTAGCCCCTACAAAGCCATATAAAAATAATCCAATTATTAAAAGTTTATACGCGCCATATTTATCTATTAACCGCCCGGCAATTGGCGCAAATACAACAGCACCTAAAGAAGGTAATGTAATTAAAAGTACAGAGTTATTAGTTATACCTAAACCGTTTGAAATACTAACTAAGCCTGGCGCTAAAAGAGTGCCAACCATTATGGTTAAGCTGGCAATACATAATAACGTAAAGCTACCGGCCGCTTTGAGTGAATTCATCGTTTCTCCAATTAATGTAAAAATTAAGCTTTTTTAGCAAGGGCATTAAAAACTCCGCTAATAACTATAAAAGTAATACTTATGCCAATTACGCCATCCCATTTGTATAAATCAAATGCTTTTACACCTGCAGCAGACCCAACAGCACCACCAATGTAATAACCGAGCATATAAATGCCGTTTATTCGGCTTTGTGCACTTGGATCTATACTAAATACCCGTACTTGGTTTGATACCTGAGCGCAAAATACCCCAAAGTCTATGAGTATAATGCCAACTATTAACGCCACTAAACTGCTACCAAATAGTCCGGTAATTAAAAAACCTATTGCAATTAAGCTAAGCGATATGGCAATAACGTTTTTAGAACCAAGCTTACTTACAAAGTTACCCGCTAATTTTGCGCCAATAACACCTGCAAGGGCTATAACACCAAATAATCCTGCTTGTTGAGCACTGTAATTAAATGGCTCATTGTTTACATAGATTGCAAGCGTTGCCCAAAGCACATTGAACGATGCAAACCAAAATGCGCCTGAAAACGTAAACATACGCAGTTGCTTGTATTGTTTAAATAAATTTAAACTACTTTTTATAAGCGCTAAGTAGCTTAAATTAGCATGTGGTTTATTAACGGGTAAAAATACATAAAGTAGGGTGCCAAACAATGTGGCTAATAGCGCCGACATATAAAAAACACTTTGCCAGCCAAAGTGATCACCAACAAAACCACTCAACGTACGTGAAAGTAATATTCCAAGTGTTAACCCCATCATTAACGTACCAAGTGTGGCGCCTTTGTTTTGAGCGCTCACCATTGAAGCCGCAAAGGGAATGAGTTGCTGAGTAATATTGGCGCCTACGCCAATTAAAAATACGCTTATAAGTAATACGGTTAAGTTGGGCGCTAATGCCGCAATGAGCGATGCTGCAACTAACAAACCAGACAAAATAGTGATTAGTTTTCGCCTTGGCAGTGAATCACCAAGGGGCGATATAAATAAAAGCGCAAAGGCATAACCAAATTGGGTTAGTGCAGGAATACTCCCTAATTGAGCGTCGGTTAAATTAAACGCGACTTTCATTAAAGGCAGTATGGGTTGGTTGTAATATAGGTTTGCAGCGGTTGCTGCAATTGCAGCGGTCATTAGTAATAAAATAAATCGACTTAACTGCTGGTTTTGTTCAGGCTTGGTCATAGCTATCTTGCTTTGTTAACTGTAGGGCTATGGTATGAGTTCTTTACCTATAACAAAAATGATATTATTTTATAGAATCTATACAAATATTGTATTTAAGGTGTGTTATGGATATTAAAACATTAAAAAGCTTTGTGAGCGTGGCTAAGTATCAGAGCTTTTCAGAAGCTGCAAAAGAGCTACATACCGTGCAACCTGCAATTAGTAGGCATATTGCACAGCTTGAAAGCGAGCTTGATGTTGTATTGTTTTTACGAAATTCACGCGATGTCGCTATTACTGAAGCGGGTGAACAGTTATTAAAAGATGCAAATGCAATTGTTGAGTTAACTCAACAGGCCAAAACAAAAGTTAAGCGCGCTCAAAATGGTCAAATTGGGTCGCTAACGATTGCCCATTTAAGCTCTGCGTGTTTATCGTTTATGGCGTCGCTCGTTCGTAGCTATAAAGAAAAGTACCCACAAGTTCACGTTACACTTATCGAAATGACAGCTACAGAGCAAATAGAGGCACTTAAAAATGAGCGTATTGATATTTCGTTTTCTCGAGCGTTACCAAGTTCAATTGCCGATGAGTTTTTAAGCCACTGTATTTATATTGACTCGTTAGTGGCTATTGTTAATCAAAACCATTTTCTTGCTACTAGTAAAAGCATTGATTTAGAGCGTCTTAAAGATGAGCAATTTATTATTTTTAATCGCGAAGAAGCGTTAGGGCTTTTTGATGAAACCATTTTGCAATGCAAACAAGCTCATTTTTCACCGAACATTATTAGCCAACCTCGACATATGCAAACGTTAGTGACCGAGGTGGCCGCTGGGCTTGGCGTTGCTATTGCGCCTTATTGCGTGCGTAAGTTATACAGTGATGGGTGCCACTTTATTAAGCTTAATAATGTAACTACGCAAATACCGGTAGAAATTCAATTTAAAAAAGCAGCGACTAATGCAGCTGTAAATGCATTTGTTGATATAGCGCTTAATGCAAGGCAACAAATACAAAAAAGCATGGCGTAAAAAAAGCCCAGTTAAAAAGTTAAAAGGGCTAAAAGGGTTGTGTTTAGGGAGGAGTGCTCGTTTTAAAACTTATATCTAAATCCAAATGCGATGCCGTCATCTTCTGACTGCTCCATTTGTGCTTGCTGATCTTTATCATCGCTTTCAAAGTCACTAAAATCTTTACGTGCTTCAACGTAAGCAATGGTGTCTTCATCAATTAAGTAATGGAGCCCGATAACGGCAAACTGTCGTTTAAATTCATCGTTCGGATCAGCGTTAAAGTTTGGTTGAATTACGTAATCATCACCTGCATCAAATACGTTGTAGGCAATGAAAGGGCGAAAATCATTATCAAAGCGATACGATGCAAACGTTTCTATACCAATGGCGTCTTTTATTAAACGACCAATATTGTCTGTATCGTGGTTTTTGTTCTTATTAACATTTGCAGCAACATAAAGGCCTTGCTTATCAATGCTGCCCCACATAATACCAGCGCCATAAATTAAATCTTCAACGTTACGAGTAGAGCCATCACCAAAGGTTAAATCAAACTCGCCACGGTTAACGCCTGCTGTAAGGGTTAGCATATCGGTAGGAGTGTAGGTAACAGATGCACCAAATGTGTAATTAAATTCTACTTCTTGGGCAGCTGTATCGCCTGCATTCCAAAGCGTTTCACATTCTTCTTCTGTAATGTCACTCACGTCACAGGTATAAAATTCACTGTTTTTAAGTTGCGCTTGTACTGCAAAGCTAAAGTCGTTAAAACTATTACGGTATTGTACTAATTTATCGCCACGGCCTGTACCGTTTACTGCGCCGTCATCTTTGTTGTACGTGTAAACACCAGCGGCATTACCATCCCATACAAAGCTGTTATTCGTGCCGTATACCACGTCGTACCATGCGCCCCATTGCTTACCAATCGTAAGCTGGCCGTATTTTTCATGTGAAAGGCCGGCATAACCTAAACGGTTGTACAAAAACTCATCTTGAATTGATTCAAAGCGATTATTATAAATAATGTCGCTGCTACCCACTGGGTTTACGCCCCATTCCACAAGTGCAAGGGCAGAGAAGTCATTTTTGAGTTTGCGGGTAAACCCAAAGTTAATACGCGACGTGCCATTTACTACTTCGGTTTCGTTTTGTGTGTTGATTACACGTACATCAAGATATCCGCCCACTTTTACTGTGTTTTTATCATCTTTGTATAATTCAACCGCAGAAACTGTCGGTGCAAATACAATACTTGCGCTGATAAGTGTTGCTAATTTTTTGCTCATCTTGTGTGTGCCCTGTGTAAATAGTGCGTAGGTAAAAATTCAGGCTCGAAGACTAGCAAAGCAATAAACAGCTCAAAAGTGAAAAATACTCAATAAATTTGAGCGTAAAAATTAATGAATATTCACTTAAGGTTAACGTTGTTTTTTATGTGTTGCTGAAGTTTGTTTTTACAGTTAAGTAATAAGTAAAAAGGATTAGAAAAAAGCGGAGGGGAAGTTTTTTAATTTGAATTATTTTCATGTTGTTTAAAAACAACGACTAGTGCAAAAGCTCTAAAGTGCTTTATTTTCATAAATATAGCCTTTTTATATGATCGCATATACATAAATGAGTTAAATAAACACGCAAACACGTTAAAAGTAATTACTCTAAATTTTAGTGCGAATTGTAAAATTGTTTATCGATGAATTTTAATGTACTCAAATTGAATAATAATTAGTAATCTAAAGCGGGTTTAAATTGTGAGCCGTTAAGTGCGTGTGCCTTTAAACTTTCATAGAAAAATAGGCCATTTTGGTTTAAACTGCGCGCAATTTAAATATATCCTGTCTCCCTTGGAGGGTAGCGCTATTATTAGTACAGCTAACATCACCATGCAATTTGGTGCTAAACCGTTATTTGAAAATATCTCAGCAAAATTTGGCGAAGGTAACCGTTATGGTTTAATTGGCGCAAATGGTTGTGGTAAATCAACATTTATGAAAATACTCAGTGGTGAACTTGAGCCATCTTCGGGTAACGTAAGCACTGATCCAAATGAGCGTGTTGCTAAACTAAACCAAGACCAGTTTGCTTACGAAGAATACTCTGTAATCGATACTGTGATCATGGGTCACAAAGAGTTATGGGATATTAAACAAGAGCGCGATCGTATTTATTCATTACCAGAAATGAGTGAAGAGGATGGTATGAAGGTCGCTGACCTTGAAACTGAATTTGCTGAAATGGACGGTTACTCTGCTGAGTCTAAAGCGGGTGAGCTTTTATTAGGTGTTGGTATTGCTACTGAGCAGCATTATGGCCCAATGTCTGAAATTGCACCAGGCTTTAAACTACGTGTGTTACTGGCACAGGTGCTGTTTTCTGATCCAGATATCATGCTACTTGATGAGCCGACCAATAACTTGGATATTTATACTATCAAGTGGTTAGAAGATGTTCTTAATCAGCGCGACTGTACTATGATCATCATCTCGCATGACCGTCACTTTTTAAACTCAGTGTGTACGCATATGGCCGATATAGATTACGGTGAACTGCGTATTTACCCAGGTAACTACGACGAATACATGTTTGCAGCAACGCAAGCACGTGAGCGCCTATTGAGTGAAAATGCCAAAAAGAAAAGCCAAATTGCAGAGCTTCAGCAGTTTGTATCGCGTTTCTCGGCTAACGCGTCTAAAGCTAAGCAAGCAACATCGCGTGCTAAGCGTATCGACAAAATTCAGTTAGATGAAGTAAAAGCATCTTCTCGTCAAACACCGTTTATTCGTTTTGAACAAGAAAAGCAGTTATTCCGTAACGCGCTAGAAATGACAAGCCTTAGCCAAGGTTTTGAAGACAACACGTTATTCTCAGGCCTTGAAGGTTTAGTGGAAGTAGGTGAGCGCATTGCCATAATTGGTGAAAACGGCGTAGGTAAAACAACCTTACTTAATACTCTTTCAGGACGCTTAGCACCTAAAGGTGGTGAGTATAAGTGGTCTGAAAACGCTAACATTGGATACTACGCACAAGATCATGCTGACGAATTTGCAACCGACATGAATCTGTTTGAGTGGATGGAGCAATGGCAGCAAGAAGGCGACGACGAGCAAGTTGTTCGTAGTTTCTTAGGACGTATGTTGTTTTCACAAAACGATATTAAAAAGTCAGTTAAAGTAATATCAGGTGGTGAGCAAGGCCGTATGTTGTTTGGTAAAATTATGATGCATAAACCAAACATATTATTAATGGATGAGCCAACTAACCACATGGATATGGAATCTATCGAGGCGCTTAACTTAGCCCTTGAAGCTTACGAAGGTACGTTATTGTTTGTATCTCACGATCGTCAATTTGTATCATCGGTAGCGACCCGTATATGGGAAGTTAAAGATGGTAAAATTATTGACTTTAGAGGCAATTACGCAGAATACCTAGCGAGTAAAGAAGCGTAAGCTCTTTTAACTCCTAAACTTTAAAAAGCCATGTCTAAAACATGGCTTTTTTGTTTTTGGCACTTTGTATTAGTCGCAATTAATGTGGCTTTGGGTATAATACCCGCCTAAAACCGGACATAAGTCCGCTATTTTGAAAATACATTACTGAGGAGTATTTATGACTGTTGGCATTATTATGGGTTCTAAATCAGATTGGCCAACCATGGAACACGCAGCACTTATGCTAGAAAAATTTGGCATTGAGTACGAAACCAAAGTGGTATCAGCCCACAGAACTCCTCAAT
The DNA here is from genome assembly GCF_900239935.1 of Pseudoalteromonas carrageenovora IAM 12662. Classification (NCBI taxonomy): domain Bacteria; kingdom Pseudomonadati; phylum Pseudomonadota; class Gammaproteobacteria; order Alteromonadales; family Pseudoalteromonadaceae; genus Pseudoalteromonas; species Pseudoalteromonas carrageenovora. Next base: position 1,859,936 of record NZ_LT965928.1, on the reverse strand, counting down.
TACTTGCAGATTATGCAAGCTCAGCAGCCGATAGAGGCATTAAAGTAATTATTGCCGGTGCTGGCGGTGCAGCACATTTACCTGGTATGGCTGCTGCTTTTACATCGCTTCCTGTATTGGGCGTGCCAGTGAAGTCAAAAGCCTTAAATGGTGTTGATTCACTTTTATCTATTTGCCAAATGCCAAAAGGCGTAGCAGTAGGTACATTGGCTATTGGTGAGCCGGGTGCTGCAAATGCTGGTTTATTAGCGGCTCAAATTTTAGGGTGCCAAAACCCAGAGATTTTTGCAAAAATTGAAGCGTTTCGTAAAGAGCAAACCGACACTATTTTAGCTAATCCAAACCCTGCAGAGTAATAATGACTATTTTAATTTTAGGTGCAGGCCAGCTAGCACGTATGATGAGCTTAGCCGGTGCACCACTTAATTTAAATGTGGTTGCTTACGATGTTGGCAGCCAAAAAATTGTTCACCCGCTAACAGGCGAAGTGTATTCAACCACGCTTGAACAAGCTATTGAATCAGCTGATGCAATTACCGCTGAATTTGAGCACATTCCAGATGATGTATTAACGATTTGCTGTAACAGTAATAAGTTTTTCCCAGGAAAAGCCGCTATTAAAACCGGTGGTGACCGTGCTCTTGAAAAAGCATTACTAGATAAAACTAACGTAACCTGTGCGCCGTACCAGCTAATTACTGAAAAAGCGCATTTAGAACTTGCCGTTAAAAACTTAGGTAAGCCACTTGTTATTAAAACATGCCAAGCAGGCTATGACGGTAAAGGGCAATGGCGATTAAAATCAGATGATCAAATAGACGAAATTTGGTCACAAATGGCTGATTTTATAGCATCGGGCACTGAAGAAGCGCCGCATACTATTATTGCTGAAAAAATGATCCCGTTTGATCGTGAAGTTTCTATTATTGGTGCGCGTGATAAACACGGTAATGTAGCTATTTATCCGCTAACTGAAAACGAGCACACCAATGGTGTGTTAACGCTTTCTATTGCGGGTAAAAACAATCATCAAGTTGAGCAGCAAGCTGTAGACGCATTTACTAAAATAGCGAATGAGCTAAATTATGTAGGTGTGTTGGCCATTGAGTTTTTTGATGTGCAAGGCACATTGTTAGTTAATGAAATTGCGCCGCGAGTTCATAACTCAGGGCATTGGACACAGCAAGGTTGTCACTGTTCGCAGTTTGAAAACCATATGCGTGCTGTTGCAGGGCTGCCTCTAGGTAATACAGAGCTTAAACACATTACGGCGATGATCAATGTGTTAGGTCAACCAAGTATTCCAAGTGATGTACTTAAAACGGTTGATGTAACGAGCCACTGGTATGGTAAAACAGCTAAGCCGGGTCGCAAAATGGGTCATATTAATGTATCGGCGGTTAATATGAGTGAGCTTGCAGACAAACTTGGTGAACTGACAGAGTACCTACCTGAGCAAGACTATCCAGGTATTTTAAAAGCAGCTGCCAATTTAGTGCTTAGCTAGCATAACTTGCCTAAATTAATTATATAAATACCGGCTTTAGCCGGTATTTTTTTGTCATAAAAATAGGCTTTAAATATGTAATACTGTTAAAGTCTATTTTTCAAATTTGTGAAGTAAAATAATGAAACTAAAAACAATTTATGGCGCGCTTGTTATCGCCGCTTCATTTAGCTTTAACGCATTAGCAAGTGAGAGCTTACGCATTGCTACCTTTAATGTAAGTATGGATGCAACTAATCACACGCCAAAAGGTGAGCAAATTAAAAGTGATGCTTTAGCTAACGCGCTTAAAGCCAACCACCAGCAAATTAAAAACATTGCTGAAATTATTCAGCGTGTACGACCAGACATTATTTTACTCAACGAATTTGATTACATACCTAAAGAGCAGGGCATTGAGTATTTTAAAAAACATTACTTAAACGTTAGCCAAAACAATCAGCAAGTTATTGATTTCCCTTATAGCTTTATTGCTCCTGTAAATACAGGCTTAGCCACTCATTTTGACTTAGATAACGATGGTAAAAGTACAGGCATAATGGCTGATGCACAAGGTTTTGGCTTTTTTGAAGGTCATTATGGCATGGCTGTGTTGTCTAAATATCCTATCGATTTTGATAAAGTAAGAACGCTGCAAAAATTTAAATACAAAGATATGCCAAATGCTCAAATGCCAACAGATCCTAAAACAGGTGAGAACTGGTATAACAAAAACGAGTGGCAAGCACTTAGGCTAAGCTCTAAATCGTTTTGGGATTTACCCGTTAAAGTCAATAATAAAACGCTGCACGTACTGGCCTCACACCCAACACCACCTGTATTTGATGGTGACGAGGATAGAAATGGTAAGCGTAATCACGATGAAGTAAGGCTAATTGCCGATTACGTGAGCAACAAAGCTTACATTTACGATGATAAAGGTCAAAAAGGCGGGTTAAAAGCGGACTCTCGTTTTATTATTTTAGGTGATTTAAACGCATCCCCTGAGGGCGATAAAGCCCGTACAAATACAACAGATCAAATACTTAAAAACGCACTTATCAACGCAAGCTTTGTGCCGCAAAGTGCAGGCGCAAAAGAGCAATACGACACAAATGAAGCGCAAAATTATACGGCGAACTGGCAAGCACGTGTTGATTACGTTTTACCGTCAAACTATGGCTTAAAAATTAAGAACGGTGGTGTATTTTGGCCAACAAAATCAAGCAACGAGTATCGTTTAATTAAAGATAGAAACGCATCAAGCGATCATCGTTTGGTTTGGCTAGACTTAATTGTAGAGTAAACTGAACTTTACCCTATTAAATAGCTATTTATCTTAAAAAATTGCAATAACTTATGTGCTTCTGCTTAAATATGGATTAATTATAATAACCGTATAGAAGCACTATGATTTTTAATATTTCTTCATCTAAAACGTTAGTGGCATTGGCCGTCGCCTCAAGTGTTATGCTTGCCGGCTGTAGTGCAACCGCTAATACTACCTCCTCACAGCAAAGCGCTTTACCAGCAACTAAAGTTGCTGCGGTTGTAAACACACCTGCCAATGTAGGCTCGCAAAATATAACGCTAGAGCAAGCAATGGCCGATCCTGATTGGATGGGTAACAAGCCTGAAAACGCCTATTGGGCAGCTGATTCTTCTACTATTATCTATGCTCAAAAACAGCAAGGTAGTACGCTTCGCGATGTATATAGCCAACCAGTTACAAGTCAAACAGCACAGCAAGTAGCGCTTAATAAGTTGCACACGGTTGGGTCTTCAAAAACTGTTTATTCAAAAAATAAAATGCTTGCTGCTTACACTTTTAAAGGCAATGTATTTGTTAAAAACCTAAAAACGGGTGAACTTAAACAAATTACCGCCACGTCAGCTAGCGAATCTAAACCACAGTTTTTAAATAATGGTGATTTAGTTTATCGCCAAGGCAATGTGTTTTTTAAGGTTGATTTAAAAACAGGGCTTACAACTGAGCTTGCTAATTTAAAATTAGCCGATGAGCCTAAAGGGCTGCAAGAACCAAGTAGTTACATAGCTAAAGAGCAGCACAAGCTTATTGAATTTGTCGCATTACAGCAAAAAAATAAGCAAGATAAGCAAACTCGCAACAAGCAAATTAACGAGCAAAATAGCTCTATTGCAAATACAAGTTACTACCTTGGCGATGGTAATACAGTTAAAGAAGTTCAGCTTTCGCCAAATGGCGATGCGTTAATAGTTGTTGTTCAAAAGCAGCAGTCGTGGCGTGGTGAAGGCGATATTATGCCTAACTACATTACAAATGACGCGACAATAGAGCCTAAAAAAGCACGCCGTCGTGTAGCCGATGCAAAAGAGCAAACATCAGAGCTTGTTTACATTAACTTAGCTGATAAAACACAAAAAACACTTAGCTTTGATACGTTACCGGGTTTTGACGAAGACGTTTTAGCAAAAGTTAAAAAAGAAAACTATGCACGTGATGGCAAAACGTATAAATCTGAAAAAACACCACGTGGTATTAATTTAATTATGGACTGGGGTTTTGAGCAAAGCCCAATAGTGTGGAACGATGATGGCTCGCAAGTCGCTATTATGCTTGAAGCATGGGATAACAAAGATCGCTGGATAGCAACGGTAGACTTTGAAAGTAATAAACTTGTATCGCAACACCGCTTGCATGATGACGCGTGGATTGCTTACGCATTTAATAACTTTGGCTGGTTACATAATTCAAATACGCTTTATTACCTTTCGGAAGAATCTGGCTACAGCCAGCTTTATAAAAAGCCATTAAATGGTAAAGCAACGGCGCTAACACAAGGTAAATTTGAAGTATCAAACTTAACGCTTACAAGTGACAACAGCGCAATTTACTATAAAGCAAATGTTGAACACCCAGGTCTTTATGAAATTTATCGTGTTGATCCGCAAACGGGTAATAATGAGCAAGTTACCGATTTAAACGGCATGACTGATTACACGCTAAGCCCAGATGAAAGTAAGTTACTTCTAAATCACTCTACCATTATGAAACCAACAGAATTGTACGTTGCAGATGCTAAGGCAAATACTACTGCTAAGCAGTTAACACATACAGTTTCTGATGAGTTTTTAGCTAAAAAGCTAACCGCACCTAAAATTGTTGCTGTGCCATCTAGCCATACTGATCAACCTATTTATGCAAAAGTATATTACCCAAGTGATTACGTAGAAGGGGAGACAGGTAAAACTCGTAAAGCGGTCATTTTTAATCATGGTGCTGGTTATTTACAAAATTCTCATATGGGTTTTTCAGTGTATTTCCGTGAGTTTATGTTTCATTCATTACTGGCTGATGAAGGCTACATAGTAATGGACATGGATTACCGTGCATCAAAAGGATATGGACGCGATTGGCGTACTGCTATTTATCGTCAAATGGGCACACCTGAAACACAAGATTTAGCCGATGGTGTTAAGTGGATGGCGCAAAATGCGAACGTTGATACTAAAGCGGTAGGTACATATGGCGGGTCATACGGCGGCTTTATGACCTTTATGGCATTGTTTACAGCACCTGAGTTGTTTCAATCGGGTGCGGCGCTTCGCCCAGTTACCGATTGGGCACATTACAACACCGGTTACACAGCGAATATTTTAAACCATCCGGATGTAGACCCTATTGCTTATGAGCGAAGCTCACCAATTTACTACGCAGAGGGATTAAACAAACGCTTGTTGATTAACGCCCCTATGATTGATGATAACGTGTTTTTTCAAGACTCAGTGCGTTTAGTACAACGTTTAATTGAGCTTAAAAAACAAAACTTTGAAACGGCTATTTTCCCAGTGGAACCACATGGTTTTGTTCAGCCTTCAAGCTGGTTAGACGAATACCGCCGTATCCATAAGTTATTTAAAGAAACACTTTAATCTTAAATTTTTAAATTAAAGTATAAAAACAAAAACGCCGCGTTAGCTAACGCGGCGTTTTTATTAATATTTGAAAGCTTAATCGCTATTTTTTAAGTATTTTATCGCCAAAGGTATTCCAAGCAATGTGCCGCCTACAGCACCAATTAAATGTGCATCTATTGCAACAGTTGAATTTATTAACTTGCCTATGTCGGCATTTGGGCCGCTAAATTGCTCAAACGCTATTTTTATCCATACACCTGTAAACAACAAATAACCCGACTTAAGTCCTAACGTGACATCTTTAACTGTTCCCCAAATAATTACACCATGAAGTAGGGCGCTGAGCCCTGTATAGATATGTATACTTGGGCAAAACCAATAAACACCGAGTCCACACCAAAGAGCCAGTAAACAGATATTAGCGGTATACCGTAAAGGCGTGGTGTATTCGCCGTGTAGTAGCCAAATTAGGAATATACCACTGCAATTTAAGCCTAAATGTGCCCAATTAGCATGCACAAATTGGCTGGTGAACACTCGCCATATCTCACCTTGTTCGACAAGGTTTCGGTTAAATTCAAGTAAATTATTTAAATCAAATGCAGCAAAAATGGTACTAAAAAGCATCAAGAATAATGGCGGTAATAAATAACGAGGTTGAAAAGGTAAATTAAGCATTTTATTGTATTTTTTTAGTCAAAATTTTTGCATATTGTGCCCGTTTAACTTTAAGATGCCAAATACAACTACGTAATTAAGTGTTTTTAGTATTTTTATGCATTTTAAACTTAACTCATTATTTGCCATTGGCTTGTGTGCAGTAACACTGCCAACTATTGCCAAACCAACTCAAGTCGAAACACGCGAACCAGAAGCCACCACTTCAATTGTGCAAAAGCAATTAGTAACTGGTGAAAAGTATATGGTTGCGGCAGCAAATCCATATGCGTCTAAAGCGGGTCAACAAATTTTAGCCAAAGGTGGTAGCGCAGTCGATGCCGCTATTGCTACTCAACTTGTACTTACACTTGTTGAACCACAGTCGTCGGGGATTGGTGGCGGTACATTTATGATGTACTACAACAAAGCAAACAATAAACTGACCAGCTTTGATGGCCGTGAAACTGCACCCGCAAATGCAGATGAAACACTGTTTTTAGATAAGCACGGAAAAGCGGTAAAATGGATTGAAGCCGTTGTAGGTGGTCGCTCTGTTGGTGTACCGGGTATTTTGCATGCATTTGCTAATGCGCATAAGCAATATGGCACATTACCTTGGCAGGAGCTTTTTAAACCCGCCATAGAGCTTGCAGAACAAGGCTTTGAAGTATCACCCCGTTTACATGGCTTATTAGCGCGTCAGCTAAACCCGGGTGTACTTAGCATGCCAGTTATAAACGAATACTTTTACCCAAATGGTAAATTGATTGAAGCAGGCACTATTAAAAAAAATCAGCCACTTGCTAATTTATACAAAGACATTGCCAAACAAGGGATTGACGCATTTTATAAAGGCGATAACGCCAAGCAAATGGTAAATGCTGTTCAGCACTCTAAAATTGCACCTGGTAAGCTTAGCGTACAAGACCTAGCTGAATATAAAAGTAAAGAACGCGATGCCGTGTGTATTCAATACCGCGCATATAACGTATGTTCGATGGCACCACCAAGTAGCGGTGGTGTAGCTGTGCTACAAATGCTTGGGCTTTTAGAGCACAAAGACATGAGCGCGCTTAAACCAAACGGCGAAAAAGCGATTCATTACTTTAGCCAGGCATCACGTATTGCTTTTGCCGATCGTGATATGTACATGGGCGACCCTGATTTTACTCAAGTGCCTACCAAAGAGCTTTTAAACAAAGATTACATATCATCACGTGCCAAACTAATAACCGAGCAAGATACAAAAGCAGTAGCAGGTAATCCGGTTAGTTATTTAAGTTACGCAATGGATGACTCGTATGAGCTTCCGTCTACTTCGCATGTATCTATAGTTGATGCACAAGGTAATGCTGTTTCAATGACCAGTTCAATTGAAATGGCATTTGGCTCTACCGTTATGGTCAATGGTTTTATTTTAAATAACCAACTTACCGACTTTTCACTTTCTCCACGTAAGAATGGCAAGCTGGTAGCAAACCGTGTAGAAGCTGGTAAACGCCCGCGCAGCTCTATGTCGCCGGTAATGGTATTTAATAAAGACGGCAGCTTACGTTTGGTTGTAGGCTCACCTGGTGGTAGCCGTATTATTGATTACGTTGCTCAAGTGGTAGTAGGTGTTATTGATTGGGATTTAACCGCGCAAGAGGCTATAAACTTGCCGCGCACCACTAATCGTAACGATTACACCAGCCTTGAAAAAGGCACAGCCCTTGAAACCATTGCACCTGCACTTACAAAACGTGGTCATAATGTACGCGTACTTGATTTAAACTCAGGTTTGCATGCGGTTGAAGTTAAAAATAATACGTTATTTGGCGGTGCCGACCCACGCCGAGAAGGTGTTGCGTTATCTGATTTAACAGACAAAAACGCCACTATCAAATTTTAATTTATGTATAATACACATGCAGGCGGTAAGGCCTGCATGTGTTTCTCTCAATGGTCTGACAAGCTGAATTGTCATTGCAATTAAACCTTTAACAATGATAATGACAGATCATAACTTAAGACTCCGTTAAAGCCTGGAAATATGACAACTAATACTGATCCTAATTACTTATATATTCATCACTCTGGCCCTGGCCTAATTGAAACGCCGCTATTAAATAAAGGCAGTGCCTTTAGCAAAAAAGAACGCGAAAATTTCAATCTTGCTGGTTTACTTCCTCCACGCTTTGAAACTATTGAAGAGCAAGTTGAGCGTTGTTATCAGCAGTATTCTAGCTTTACCGAAAACTTAAATAAGCATATTTATTTACGTGCCATTCAAGATAACAACGAAACACTGTACTACCGATTAGTACGCGATCATCTTGAAGAAATGATGCCTATTATTTACACGCCAACCGTTGGCGATGCATGTGAAAAATTCTCAGATATTTATCGTAGTGCGCGTGGTTTGTTTATTTCGTACGAAGACCGCTTTCAAATTGACGACATTTTACGTAATGCGACGAAAGGTAAAGTAAAAGTAATAGTGGTAACTGATGGTGAGCGTATTTTAGGCTTAGGCGATCAGGGTATTGGTGGCATGGGTATTCCTATTGGTAAACTATCGCTGTATACAGCGTGTGGCGGTATTAGCCCAGCTTACACGTTACCTGTAATGCTAGATGTAGGTACCAATAACGAAAAACTACTTAACGACCCAATGTACATGGGCGCACGCCATAAGCGTATTGCTCAAGACGAGTACGATGAGTTTTTAGATTTATTTATTAAAGCGGTTAAACGCCGTTGGCCAAGTGTATTACTTCAGTTTGAAGATTTTGCACAACCAAATGCAATGCCGTTACTTAAGCGCTACCGTGATGAAATTTGTAGCTTTAACGATGATATTCAAGGTACCGCAGCAGTAACTGTTGGTTCTTTATTAGCAGCGTGTCGTGTTAAAGGGTCTACGCTTAGTCAGCAAAAAGTTGTTTTTGTTGGCGCGGGCTCTGCAGGTTGTGGTATTGCTGAGCAAATTATTAGCCAAATGGTATTTGAAGGCATTAGCGAAGCACAAGCACGTAGCCAAGTATTTATGGTTGACCGCTTTGGTCTTGTATCTGAGGGTATGGAAGGTCTACGCGATTTTCAACAAGCTCTAGCTCAGCCTACAGCAAGCTTAAGTGAATGGACTTACAGCGGTGAATACGCATCACTATTAGATGTTATGCACTGTGCAGCACCTGATATTTTAATTGGTGTATCTGGCCAACCTGGTTTATTTACTGAGCAAGTAATTCGTGCAATGCATGCTAGTTGTGAACAGCCGATTATTTTCCCACTAAGTAATCCATCTAAGCAGGTAGAAGCGCACCCAGCCGATGTAATTGAGTGGACAGACGGTAAAGCACTTGTAGCAACGGGTAGCCCATTTGATCCTGTTGAATACAATGGCGAAAAATTCCCAATTCCACAGTGTAACAATAGTTATATTTTCCCTGGCATTGGTTTAGGTGTAATAGCGGTAAAAGCGACGCGCATTACTGATGCAATGCTAAGTGTATCTAGTGAAATGTTAGCGGAGTCATCTCCTCGTGCAAATACAGGTAAAGGTAGCTTACTACCAGCACTTACAGAAATTGAAACGCTAAGCAAACGTATTGCATTTGCTGTTGCTAAAAAAGCGATAGAAGAGGGCGTAGCACTTGAGTTATCTGACGATGCGCTATGGGCTGCTATTGATAGAAATTACTGGTTACCTAAATACCGTAATTACAAACGCTGTAGTGTTTAATTACGGTACTCGTAATTTAAAGTAAATAAGGCTGTACGTTAAGTTACAGCCAATAACAAAAAACAGGCAATTGCCTGTTTTTTTGTGCTTGTTCATTTATTGTTAACCACGTAGGCTCTTTAATAGAGTTAATTAAATACAATGGATAACGCTATGAAATCACTCACACTATTTTTGGGCAGTGCATTAGCTTTAACAACCTTTAGCTTTAATACGCTTGCGGCCTCAACACCAGACGCACCTCATATTTATGTCAAAGGTGAAGCTACCTTAACGACAATGCCTGACTATGTTCAACTAAGTGTTGGTATTACTGAAATTGATAAAGACCTAATTGCAGCTAAAAACGAAACAGATACTGCAATGGCTAAAGCAATTAAGTTAGTTAAAGAGGTTGGAGTAAAAGAAGGGGATATTAATGCTGGCCATATCTCAATAAATCGTGAAAGCCAATATAACCGCACATCGGGTACACAAGATTTTAAAGGCTTTAGAGTATCGCGCACACTTACTTTAAAACTAAGTGATATAAAAAAATACCCAGAGCTATTACAAAGCTTAGTAAACAACGGAATTAACGAAATTAATCAAACACAATTTTTAGCAAGTAATTACAACGAGCTTCATAAAAAAGCGCAAAAGCTTGCTATTAAAGATGCCCGCGCTGCAGCAAAAGAGTTTAGTGAAGATTATGGCGTGGAGCTTAAAGGGCTTTATACGGCTTCGCTTAGCCCAATGAATGTGCCATCTCAACCATATATGCGCGCCGAGCAAACAATGATGAAAGCAGATAGTACACCAGGTAACTTTGTGCCTGATGCCTACCATGCTGGTGAAATAAAAGTGACTGCTTCAAGCTATGCAGTTTACTTTATAGAATAACTATCTGAATTATCACTAAAACTGTGATTAATATTGGTGGCGCTCAAAACGCGCCACTAATTCCTCACCTTGTTGCTCACTTATTCGGGCAATTGAATTAAGCATATTTTTAATTTCACGCCTGTCGTAATCATTCGTCACTTGCTCATTAATGTCATCTACTATGGCGTTTAAATAGTTAAACAAACTATTGCGCGCATCTTCATCGTTATGAGCCACAAACAAAATGTTTTTAAACGCTTCAAGCACGTTAGTCATTACATAAGCATCGCTTTTAGCGTAATTACGCAGTGGCGTAAAATTATCGTGTAATAGCTCATCAAAACTTGTTTCGTGTATAAATAACAGCGGATCATTGTCGGTGTGCTTAAACGAGTAATTTGTGTCGCTTATTTCAAGGCGCTTAATAAGTAAAATACTTAGCATATCAATAGATTTAACCGCAGTACCAGGATCGTTTATCCCTGGGCTCATTGCTTTAACCGCTATTTCAGAAATTTGCGTTAAGCCATAACGATAATGATCGCTAATATACTCTTCTATATAAAAAATAAAGCAGTCTAAAATTTTAGCTATTAGCTCTTCATCGGCTGATATGTCTTTATCGCATTTTAAAAACGGATACCCTTTAACTGTAAAGTAACCTTGATTTACAGAGATATAAATACGGATGTTTTCTTGCTCTAAAAGCGCACAAAGTTTGTCGGTGTGAACGCCTTTGTAATAACCCTCAGTGGTACTTTTAATTGAATGCCACTGCGTAAAATCTGGAAAGTCATTAAAAGGACACTCTGCTTGCCTAGCTTGTATGCTTTTTATCTCTGTTTTAGTTTGTCTAAACAGGCCATTTAATACGTTATCAACCTGTATTGCTTTAGAAATAGAGTGGATAAAAAATACAAACAACCCCAGCGATATCAAACCAAACACCAGCGCAAATAAAACCCCTAAAGAGGGTATTGCTGTATCGCCACCTTCAAGCTTATTGATATTGATAAGCATAATAATTGAGTAAATTATGCTACCTAAATAAAAGCCAAGCACCATTTGGTGAGATTTACGGGTAATAAGTCCAGGCACAACACGTGGCGATAAACTTGCACTAGCGGAGTTTAAAACCACCATAACCATTGAAAAACTAAATACGGTAAGCGATATAATACTGCCCGCAAGAGTACTTAAAATGGTGCGCGCATTTTCAGCGCTATCAACTAAAACCACTGATATAAATGACTTCAATTGCTCTACAGGTTCTACGTACTCAAGCGACATAGTAATAATGGCAAACAGTAAAAAACCAATAGAAAATAACGAGGGATAAAAACCAATACTGTTTATCATTTCACGATAACTATCGGCTACTTTGCGTGGTACAAACATATAATCCTTATGCGGGCTTAAAAATTTATTTCTCTACATTAGCATATTTGCTAACTAAACTTCTGATAATGCTTATCAAATTATATGGTATTATCAGCGCTTAAAATTGCGAGCCTAACAGCTTGAGAAAAATTCAAATAATAAATAACAGGAATACACTGTGATCATTTCAACTTATGCTGCTTTACTTGCGTTTTACTACGTTTATTTGAGCTTTAATGTAATTAAAGTGCGTAGAAAAGAGCAAATATCACTTGGTGATAACGGTAATCTTAAATTACAACGTGCCGTGCGTGCCCATGCAAATTTTATGGAATATGTACCCTTTACTATCATTTTGCTTTTTTTAGCAGAATATCAAGGCCTTGCTAGCCATTACTGCAACATATTGGGAGCCGCGTTACTAATTGGGCGCGTGTTTCATAATTTAGGTATAGTAGAGGCAAGATTAAAGTATCGTCAAATAGGTACTGTAGTCACATTTTTAGTAATGGTTATTAGCGCATTTTTACTGCTTGTTACACGTAATAGTTAAATGAATAAACTATTTATAATTGGCCTTCCGCGTACTGGCACGACAAGTGTGTGCCATGCGTTTTTAGAACTCAGTATTGCAACGGCGCATACTGCCTACACACAAGCTTGTTTTAAAAATGCTACGGCGATTGCCGACACCCCCATATTTAACGACTACCAGGTACTTGATAAGCACTACCCAGGTTCTAAATTTATTTACCTAGAGCGCGAGCTAAGTGCGTGGTTGCCTTCTATTAAACAGCTTTTAACGCGTATGCATACTAATTTAACGCGCGCCGATGGTGGTTTTAATATTCATATAAAGCGCTGTTATTTAAATACCTTTAATGAATTGTCGCTTAAAAATATTAATGATGATAGTTATTTAGAAAATTGCTACAACAGCCATTTTGAATCAGCACAACGCTACTTTAAAAACCGCCCACAAGATTTTTTATCCATTGATATAGCTAAACCTGCAAGCTACAAAGCAATGTGTGATTTTTTAGAATTAACAAGCGATAAAACAGATTTTGAAAAAATGAATATGGGCGGAAAAGTAACTGCTTGGAATGATATAAAGCACGTCTTAAAAGTAGAGTCGACGGCGAAAGGACGTATAGATAAACATTTGCCTTATCAGATTTAATTTTACCAACTGCACCAAGATTTTTAATACAAAATACGCTAAAATCCCCGCATTATTTTTTAAGTAGTACAGAAAATGTTTGAATTAAAATACCAAACCCCATTTGAATGGACCGAAGTTGTTTTAGCCGACTTTAATACTTTTTTGCAAGACCATGCTGCTGCTGAAAAAAAAGCATCGGGTATGGCTATGTCTATGCTTTCGCATTATCCAGACAAACGCAAACTTGTAAAAGCCATGACCGACTTAGCGCTTGAAGAGTTAATACATTTTAAACAAGTACTTAAGTTACTTATTGAACGCGATACTAACTTAGGCGACGATAAAAAAGATCCGTACATCAAACAAATTCGTGCTTTGTTTAGACACGGACGCGATGGCTTTTTAATGGACCGACTTTTAGTAGGCGGTGTTATTGAAGCCCGCGGGCATGAACGTTTTTCGCTTGTAGCTCAAGCACTACCTGAGGGTAAAGAAAAAGACTTTTATGTTGCTATTGCTAAGTCAGAAGAAAAACACAAAAACTTATTTGTTGAGCTTGCTTACGAATACTTTGATAAAGAAGAAGTTGATGTAAGGCTAGAAGAGTTATTAGTCGCTGAAGCTAAAATTTGTGCAAGTATACCGTTTACAGCAGCACTTCATTAACTAACACTGTAGTTAATTAAATGAGCGCAGTATTTTACTGCGCTTTTTGTTTTATTATAACCGCTATTTATTTACCTATTATTGTTGATTTGCAATTTGCGAATCAAAATCAAAACCTATCCTTAGTTTTTATCTAACCTGTTTAAAAATATAAATTATTTCCTTGGACTCATACTTGCTAATTAGTTAGTTAGGCAAATTGAGGGAAAGGCTTATGTTTAAATTTATTTTTATATTGCTACTGATACCATTTACAGCGCATGGTAATGAAAGCCATTTAGCTTACATAGAAAATGCTAATGGTGAACGCGTAAAAAAAGTTTCTCATTTAGTTAAGTGGACTCATACACGATTTGTATTTAAACGTGATATTGCGCGCATTGCATTAGGGCATGAAACAACCCTTGATGTGAACGTAGTAGATGGCCGCGAGCTTTTAATTTTAGCCAAAAAACTTGGCCGTACATCTATGATGGTGTGGTATGACGATAAAAGCTCAGAAACGTTTTTACTTGGCGTAACTGAAGATTACAGCGTACTTGAAAACGCCCTTAACGACATTCACCCCGCAGTAAAATTAACCATAGCCCCAGATAGGCACGCCGTAGTACTTCGTGGAGAAGTACCCACAATTAATTATCGCCATGCGGCTTATGAAGCAGCTAAAAATTACTTATACGCTAGTAGCTCTCAAGCATCGCAACCTGTTATTACCTCAAACCCTAACCAAGGCATGTTTAATTCTTTAGCACAGCGACTGCAAGGAATGAGCAATTTAAATGGCGGTGCATCACAAAGCTCTAGCAAAGTCGCTATCATAAATTTAATTAAAGTTTCGCAAGCCCCAAAACCTAAAGAGGAGCGTATTAGCGACGTTATTAAATCAATGGGGGCTGATAAAGTTACTGTTAAGCGCATATCGGTAGGCGAACTTTCAAATGACGAAAGTGATGTTTTTTTACTTTCGGGCTCGGTTAAAAACCAAATAGAGCTAGTGCGATTACTTAATACAATTAATAAGCTGTTTGAACCTGAGCAAGCAATGCAAACTCAAGGCTCACCGCTTGATCCTAATAACTTAATGAATGGTGCAAGCCTAAATGAAAGCGCAAGTATTGAAGTATTAGCTAATGAGTCTGGCGGGCTTTTAAATGATGCGGCCTCTGGTGTTACGCTAAGTAACGTAAGCTCTAACATTGCTAGGGCAACGCTTCTTAGCGTAGCTGGAGGTAAAGTACTTTCAAGTATTGAAGTTGAGGATTTACCGCAAGTTCGTGTATCTGTGCAGTTATATGAAGTTAATCAACGTCGTTTAAAACAATGGCGACCTGATATAAGTGTTCTATCTAATGGGTACGAAAAGCAAGAAGGCTTATTTGGCCGTGATGGCATGGCAAGCAGAGCGTCAGGTTCTTCAACAATAGAAAATGCCCTGCAATTAATTGGTGGTCAATTAACTAATAACTTACAGCTTTCTACCTCACAATTTGCCATTGATATGTTGTTCTCGTTATTAGAGCAAGAAGGTATTTCGCGTACGCTTTCACGTCCTACTATTACGGTATTAGCCGGTGAGAGTGCTGTATTTAAAGTGGGCGGAGAAGTACCTGTACCAACCAGTTACAGCCCATCAGGTATAGCAAATGGGCAACAAGGTAGTAGCGGCTCTGTATTTAGTGGCACCGAGTTTAAATCGTTTGGTGTTGAGTTAAATGTGCGCGCCCTAGTAGATGACAAAGACCGCATTACCCTAGATCTAAACCCTGTTATATCATTGCCTGATACAACACTTACCGCAGAAATTGCCGACAGCACAGGCAGCAGTTTAAACAGCAGTGCGTTTAATACCCGCAGTATGCAAACTTCAACTCGATTACAAGATGGCCAACCTTTAATTATAGGGGGATTGATTAGCACTGATAGTAATTCAAGCCACGATTTTGTACCTGATGGTAACGGAAACAGCATGCTAGGAAAGCTAAGCGAAACAACCAGCAAAAGCGAAAACAACAGAGAGTTAATTATTGTTGTTACCCCTAACTTAGTAAGAGATCCGGTTAATACATTACGATTATGGCAACAAGCTGATATAGACACTCAGTTACTTAGCTACATTAAGGAGCAAGGACTATGAAATACATATATATAACTTTAGTTTTAGCACTCTCAGGGTGTGCTCACATTGATTATAAGCCTACAGTAAACCCTTATAATGCTTTAAGTGATTTAGTGAAAAAATATAATTTAAATGCACAAGCTTTAACGTGTAAAGGTGTAAATGCAAGTGACTGTTTAGCGTTTGTTCACGATATAAATCAGCTAATGCTAGCTCATCCAGACAATACAGCCATACTTTCAGTTGCAGCGTATACATTTTATAAAAGTGGCCGTAGCACTCAAGCACAGCAGGTTATAAACACATTGCTAAATAAAGCTAATCCACCGTTAAATGTTATTACACTGGGTGTAACACTTGCGATTGATCAGGGTAATTTAGCTAAAGCTAAAAGCATTGCACAATATGGTGTGGATGTATTTGGCACCGAGGCTTCACCGTATTTACAAATGGCATCGATTCATTATGCTCAGGGTAGTTATACCATTGCATCTAACTATTTACAGCTCTCGGCTAAGTTTGGCTTAGATAACACCACTTATTATTATCATAAAGGGTTAATAGAAGAGGCCAACGCTAACAATATTCATGCTTGTAATTATTACCAGCAAGCACTTAAAGCAAACCCAAATCACAAAAAGGCAGAAGCAAAATACACTAAACTCTCTATTTTAGGTAACTGTTTATCTTAAGGCCGAAAGGCCTTTTTTATACTCTATCTCCCTATCATTATTGCCCCTTCTTTTTAAACTTCATTTAGGGCGTGTTGATCTTTGTGGGTTGAAATTTGTTCAATCTAGGGGTGATTAAATCGCGGCGCGAGGTTTGTAACCTAGTGGGCTAAGTAAAAACCGAGTAACGAAGAGTTAATCGTCCCTAGAAAGAACCCAAAGGGCAGCGCATATTTGGTATTTATGCTGCGTTATCGCCTATTCATGGGGAATAACCACACTAAATAGGCTCCGCCTTGCCTAAAAACCAAACATACTGCTGCAAATTCACCCACCAAAGATCAACACGCCCTAGCGCTTTAATACATTCAAATTCATTGTACAGAACATAAATACCACGCCTAAGTTAAGTAGCTTAATGACCAGCTAACTCTAATAAATAAAAGAGCTTTTAAAGTCACTTTTTGCTACTAACTATATGATTCGCATTTTGCAACGCAAAAGAGCTATTCAGATAGGGATATGATTAAATTCAATCTTAAGGGTTTGATTTATAAGAGTTTAGCTTAGTGGCACGGTCCTCGCAATATTAATATTGAGCATGAGCTCTTCTAATTTAAAGGTGACCATGATGAGAACTATTAATAACTTAAACAGCAAAAAACAAAAAGGTTTTGTACTGACTTCAGAGCTGATCATTCTATCTACTTCTATGGTAGCTGCACTGGTAATTGGTTTGTCTACACTACGAGATTCGGTAACAAGCGAACTTGAAGATGTAGCTGAAGCAATCGGCTCGCTTGATCAAAGTTATGTATTTGACGGCATGATTAACGCCGAAGGTACTGCTGAAATCTCAGGTTCTGGTTTTGTTGATTCGGTTGATGTATATGCCGGTGATGAAAGCTCATTTACTTTTGTTGCATCAGACTTTAGTGAAAATGCAGCACTTAT
This sequence comes from Pseudoalteromonas carrageenovora IAM 12662, assembly GCF_900239935.1. NCBI lineage: Bacteria > Pseudomonadati > Pseudomonadota > Gammaproteobacteria > Alteromonadales > Pseudoalteromonadaceae > Pseudoalteromonas > Pseudoalteromonas carrageenovora. The sequence goes on along the minus strand of NZ_LT965928.1, from coordinate 1,842,347 downwards.
TAGTGCAACGCCAAGTGGCGATGCTGCAACACGTACAGCAGCAGGTGGTTCGCAAGGTAACTAAGTGAATAGTAATAAGTGGCTCACTGCCACAACCGTGTGGCAGTGATGATTTTTTAAGAGGTAACATTATGAAAAGTAAAAGTAACAAAGGCGCCACTACAGCCGCTCTCACATTACTCATTACCTCTGGCATGCTTGCATCTGCACTTGGTATTAGGCAAGTAAACGATGAAAACAATGTTACAGCTTGGGTTGTAAATAAAAATATGTCTGCAGGGCAAACTATCACTGTTCACGATGTTGCTCAAAAAGATATAGATCCAACTAACTATGCCAACATGTCTTTGAGTATTCAAAACCCTCGTGCGCTAATTGGTAAAAAATTAGCAACAAACAAAATGATTGAACAACCACTTTTTGATACTGATTTTGTAAGAGCTAAAAGCCAAAACTTATCTGAGGCTATTCCTGCTGGACGTGTGTTGTACACATTAAAATTAACAACGTTGGATATTCCTCTGTCACGAGTTCATAAAGGCGATCGTTTAGATATTGTTGCTAAAACTAATCGCTTAGTAAGAACAGTTGCCCGCGATGTACAACTTATTGGTGTTTCAAAAGGGCCAAAAACACAAGCGGCTAATAGTGGTGTAATGGATAATTTAGCAAAAGAGACAACAAATTCTGCAGGTGTATCGTTGGTATTGGCTGTATTGCCGAAAGATGTTTATTCGTTAGCAGGAATAGACAATGCCGACAAAGTATCAATTATTGTTCACAGTGCTTACGACATTGAGCAAGGTCGTTTGCAAAACTTTTCTCGCTTACAAACCAGTCGAACTATTGAAGTGGTAAAAGGCGTAAAAAACGAAGCTGTATATGTTGCTAAGTGAGTCCTTATGTTTAATTTATCAAGCAAACATGAAGAAGTTCAAACAAATTTAAGTACCTTTGAAGAACTTAAAAAGCTATTACACGATGCTGTAATTGAAGAATACGAACAAGAGCCTACAGCATTACTCTCTGACAATATTTTAGAAAAAATCTCAGCGTTGTGCGTTGAGATCCCGCAGTTTTCAAACTCATCTTTTAATCAGCACCAACAAGCTCAAGTAGTACAAGCCGTTTATGATGAAATTCAAGGGTTAGGGCCAATAGCGCAGTTTATGCTTGATGACCAAGTGAGTGATATTTTAATAAACGACACGCAAGACATTTGGATTGATAAGCAAGGTAAGCTTCTATGTACAGCTAGTAAGTTTGATGACGAGCGCCATTTACGTCGCTTTGTTGATAGGTTACTTGATGGGTGTGGGCGCCAGGTTAACGCACTTATGCCAATAGTTGACGGTAAACTAAAAGATGGCAGCCGTGTTCATATTATTGTGCCACCGGCATGTACTAGTGCCGCTATTGTATCAATAAGAAAGTTTAATCACAAAAAAATCAATGATGAATTTTTAGTCGCTAATCAGTTTTTAGATAAAAATGTTTTAACGTTTTTACAAACTGCAGTTAAATCAGGGGTTAATATATTAGTATGCGGCAATGCTGGCGCGGGTAAAACCTCTTTATTAAATGTGCTTGCCAACTCTATAAATAAAAACGAACGTGTTGTTACTATTGAAGAAAGTGCCGAACTTAACTTACATCATAACCATGTTGTACAACTAGAAGCTCACGATACAAATAGCGATGGAAAAGGGGCTGTAAGTTTAAGAGATTTAGTAAAAGCAGCGCTTAGAATGCGCGCCGACAGAATATTAGTAGGCGAAGTTCGCTCTGGTGAAGTTATAGATATGCTTCAAGCTATGAACTGCGGCCATCAGGGCTCTATGACAACCATACATGCTAATAGTGCAAGTGATGCAGTAACCAGATTATCAACGCTCGTTCAGCTTCATAATGCACAGTTAAGCGACGCCCATACAAACGCATTAATAGCATCAAGTATTCAGCTTATTGTTCATGTTTCTCGCTCTACAGATGGAGTACGTACTTTAAAAAGTATCGGTGAGATAAAGCGTGTAAATGGAGCTGCTCATTTTTGTCCTTTGTATAGTAAGCCCGGTTTTGAACCCATTGAAAATAATTTTGTGCAAGATTCTAGTGTTATTTCATTTATGCAAAGCCAAGGTGAAAACGCACAAACACTTCAAGCATTACTTAAAAGTAAAGCGGAGGCAGATTATGACTAAGTTAGATTACTTACTCGCCGTTGCAGCCATTATTACATTTACCTTAGCAAGTAGTGTACTTATTACCTTATATGTTAAAAACAAAAGCAATGAAGCTGTACAAAAGCTCGATATTTTAGAAGAAAAAGATGTTTTAACCTTGTCACTAAGAGTGCTTGGTTTAAATATAAGTAATTTTGTATTTATTAGTATGGCAAGTTCACTCTCAAGTAGTGCGTGGTTTTTAGTAAAGCTTTATTACCCTGAGGCCTTAACCAGTGCATTTATTATTGCAATAGTTGTATTTGTAACCTGCTTTATTGTTGTTATTGATTTAGCCCATTATAGGTTAGCCAAGTTTGAACATCATTTTTTAGAGTATATCGAAACTGTACAGTCATGCTTGAGTACAGGTTTATCACTTCAACAATCAATGAAGTTTTCAGACAAACACGCAGATCCATATCTAAAATTACAAAGTTCACTATTACTGCAAAGAATGAGTATGGGTAGTGATGCCGAAACATCGTTCGCACCATTAATTCAAAGATACAATTGTGAAACAGTAAGATTATTTGCTCATAGCATTATCACGCATACACAAAGTCAGTGCGACTTAACCGATATGCTTAAAAGTGTTTGCAATATGATGGCGCTAAGAACACTTGATCGCCAACAATTAAAAGCCAAGCTCTCAGGTACTAAATATGCGGCTGTGTTTAGTGGTGTATTACCTTATGCGTTAGTGCCTCTATTCAATTATACCGATCCTACCTGGTTTGAACCTTTATTAAACGACCCCAACGGTATTGCATATTTAACAGTTGCATTGCTTTGCCAGCTATTTGGTTTTTTATGGCTACGTCTTAGCTTAAGGATAACATTATGATTGATATACTTTTACTTGTAGGTTTACTGGTAAGTATGGGGTCATTTATCCATATACACAGACAATCTTTAAAGGTTGAGTTAGATAAAAGCGATACTAGAAATACTAATTGGTATCCGCTCATTGTTATTTCTAAACACCAGCTAAGGCAAGCCGGTATACAAATTAATAAAATATTATTGAGCTTATATTGTTTCAAAGTAGCGGCCACTTTTAGCGCATTTACTTTAATAGAGTTAAGCGAGTATCAGTTAAGTTCAACCATTACTTTAATGTTGTGTTTCATCTGTTTTTTTGCACCCGAAGGCTGGTTTTTGATACGTAAAAATCAGCGAAAAACGCTAATCAACAATAGTTTAGAGTTTTTTTTAAGAGTACTTTTGGTATATATGCGCGCTGGCTTTTCTCTAGAGCGTTCGTTTGCATTGGCTGTTGATCATGGCTTAAGCAAAAAGCATCCTTTATACAAAGAGCTTAAGCTCTTTTTGTTTGAACTAAGTGCAGGCAAAGACCGTGAATTTGCATTTAACTCACTCTTTGAGCGTACGGGGGTTATGGGCATAAAAAAATTAGCCAATCTAATGCTAATAGGCTCGAAGCTAGGCACGCCATTAATTGATGCAGTTCAAGCTCAACTTGATGGACTTGCGTTAAAAAAGAATATTTTGCTTGCCAAAAAGGTAAACAAAAAAGCCATGCACACCACGTTTCCAATATTACTAATCTGTTTTCCGATGTTTTTGGTTTTGGTGTTTTTCCCTGCCGCACTGCAGGTAATGAATGTACTTAAAATGCTTGTTGAAGTGCTATAGGAGCCTGATATGAAAAAACATTACCAACAAGGCTACATTTTAACGATTGAACTAATACTGATAATTACTATTTTAATTATTGGCTCAATTGGTGGTGTTGTTTTAGTAAGAGACGCCTTAATTAAGCGTCATCAAACTAAGGTAGATAATCAAATTACAGTTATTGACGCTAACAATAAACCGCTAGGTATTGCGGTTAGCTTTGACGAGCACCAAGCACCTCTTATTTTTTATACGGATCGCCAAGTAAATGCAACTTACCGTGCATTAATAGGTATTCGCGATGATAGATTTACCTCACGTGAGGCCGTTTATTACGATGCTCCTAATTGCCAAGGCAACCCATGTTTAAAAGGCTTGAGCGATGAAGCAAGTGATAGCCAAGGTATAAGCAATATAAATAACACAGGCAATGTAAGCTATATAAATGCGCTTCAGCAGGGGCCAAATTATGCAATAGGGCAGTTTGGTAATTCTGTTATTGGCCAACTATTAAGAAGCACAGCACAGGCGTGCCCTGCAAATAGCGGACAAATTTTATCGCGTTACGTGTCACAAAAAGTCGTGACTGGCTCACCGTGTGAAAGCTTTGAAATTGATAAACAACCTGCCGATAGTAGCTGTTTGGTAGGCGTAACTGCTTTGGGGAACCCGCTACTTGGGGTGAGCGATCAGAGTTTGTCGCAATCATGCGATAGCTGTCAAAGCGGATACGAATCTCAAGGTGATATTTTAGATTTATATTTGCCGCAAGTAGAGCCGCTTTTAAATACGGCGTTAAATGCACTCTCTTTAGTAGGGCTAAGTGCCAATGTAGATGTAGAGCTGGGGACTATTTGCTGCCCAGAGGGAACTCGCTTAGAAGATGATGAAAACATAGTAGAAACATTAGTGTTTACTATTTTAAAAACCACTTTTGAATTAGCCGGAATAGATTTAATTAATAATTTACTTATTACAGAAACATTAAGTCTTATAGGTATTGAGCCTGGCGTAACTTATTGCCAAACCTCGATAAACCTTGTTAGTGCTGAGCAAGTTATTAATGTGACTACTGGTGAGCCCGCACTTAGCAGTTTAGCACCTCCATTTAGAGTTAAATTACCGGCCCACAGCGGACAAAATAGCACTACATGGATACATACTCCACCAACAGGAGAACGCAAATGAACGCATCTAATATATTTACTTTACCCAATGAAATATGCAGTGGAAGAAAAGAAATAAGCCATGATGTAAAAGAAACTTTATCGTTATTAAAGCAATTTTATGATGTGCCTATTGTTAAGTATATAGACTTTAGAGAAGTGTACTCTGAACATATAATTACAAATGACGATGCCAATATAAGAGAAGAGCTTTTAAAATATCAACAGCGTTGTAAAGAAGAAAAGTTATATATATTTGAAGATACATTTTTTGAAAGTGTATCTAGCAACACTGAACATCGTATTCGTTTTTATGCTCAGTATCCTATATACAGTAATAACAATACTGTTATTGGCCTATTAGTTATGGCCGATTTAGCGCCTAAAACACTAATAGGCTCGCAAAAAGATCAGTTCATATCATTTGCTCAGCTACTACAAACACAATTAAATAGAGACAATGACCCAGCTAATTCAATTAATAAAAAATCAAGCGAAAAATCTAATAAAGAGACTAAATATATTCATGTATTTAGTTTAGCTCCTGTCGCCTTTTTAATTGCTTTAGTACTGTGTGCTTTTACTGCTTTATTACTTTATACAATCGAGAAAAAAGAGCTGAAAAGTAACTATAATTTAAAAACTCAGGAGCTTAGAAAAACCCTGTTTAATGCATTAGAACGCTTTGATAATCAAGGGTTATATATTTCACAAAAAGACTTAGTGGTAGCTGGGTTTATTCAAAGCCAAAAAGAGTATACAAAAGAGCAGCTTAATAATTTAGTACAAAATCAAGCATCCGAAAATTTGAACTATAAAGGGTATGTAGTATTTGATTATCAATATAACCAATTAGCGCTTTGGTCTAAAAATAACTTTGATTTAGCGGCTTATGGTTTTAAAGGCTGGTTAACTAAATTTGATTTAAGAGCAAACAAAAAGTCAGTAGAAGTGTTTACAGTTGCTGATACTGCTTTTTTAATATCTGAAATTAAACTAAAAAATAACTCCATTTATACTCTTACTGCATTTGATTTAAGTAAGTTTTTAAAAGCTATAATAGGAAAACTCAACACCCAAAACTACAATATATTTATAGTTACGCCACAATTTACACTTAGTAAGCAAGGGGAAGTAAATTCTCGTGTTATTACAAATAGTATTAGCGCTGTTAGTAGCCGTTTCCCTCCAACTTGGCGTTTACATGTACAGCCAATTAATAAAATATTAACGCCTACAATCACTAAATATAGTCTATTTAGATTAGGACTAATTGCTTTAGCTGTATTTGCATTTGTTTACTATTTTTTACGCTTACCTAGACGTTTACATAATGAAATTAAAGATAAAAACCAATTAATTTTAAATAGAGAAAAGCTATTTTCAAGTTCTTTAGATGCGCTTCCTCATGGCTTTGCTATTTTTAATAGTCATGAGTTCCCAGTTATTACAAATGATGTATTTAATAAGTTATTTTCCCAGGTTAATAAACAAAATAATCAGCTTTCGTATAGTCAGTTAATAAGTATTGCGCAGCAACACAATATTATTAACCATTATAAAGAGCATAATAAATTAGAAAATGATCACAACCAGCTGATTGATATTGGCTTTACCGATGGCCGATGGATAACTGTAGTGCAAAGGCATACGGATTTTGGTGGCTTTGTTTGTTACTTCAGGGATGAAACATCAGCTCATCAAAAAGAGCTTTTACTTGCCGACGTATTAGAAAAATCAAAACAGTCTAATCAATTAAAAGAAAAATTTGTAACTCGCTTGAGTCAGCAACTAAAAGCGCCTTTGAGTTCTTTAAAATCTATTATAGAAATTGCCCAAAAACCAATGAGTGCATCAGACTTCAAAGGTCATATTGGAAATATAAATACTGCTAGCGAACAACTAGAATGTGTTATTCAACAACTCGTTAATGTTAATAAGTCAAAAACAGGAAAACTGAAATTAAAAGCTAATAAAATTAACTTAAATAAAATGCTAAGTAATAGCGCGTCTATTTTGAATAAAGATTCAAATATTAAAAACGTGATTGCCAACAGCAGTGAAAAAGCAGTTGCCGTAATAAGTGATGAAAAGCTAATTTCTCAGTTGGTTATTCAGCTATCAACAGAGCTATTAGAAAGTAGTTACAAGTCACAACTTACTATTGATAGTGATATTGTAAAAGAAGATCAAAGAAGTTATTTAAATCTAAACTTTTCAATTAGCAACTTAACAACGAGCAATAATTTTTTAGCGCAATTAAAGTTAATATCGCAGCAGTCAGCAATAAACTTTAATGATGATATAGATGCCACACTTGATATTAAATTTTTTATATCAATATTTAAAATGCTTGGAGGAAAGGCTATCAGTTTTAACGAAAGGGGTAAAACAACCAGTATTTGTTTATCGTTATTGGTTAACGTAACGAGTATTAATGAAGTAAGTGATATAACTCCAATAAAAAATAATGTTGAACCAATTATGTCTAACAAGTTTAAGTCTAAATCGTTGTTACTCGTTGATGATGAACCGCTTGTTGAGATGGTAATTAGAGCTATGCTCAAAAATGAAAACTTAAATGTTGATTATGCAAGTAGTGCAATAGAAGCAATGTTAATGGTTTCACAAAATGACTATGACATAATTTTAATGGATATAGTAATGCCAGAACTTTCTGGTACTGATGCAATGTTAAAAATAAAAAAACATAGCAACGATAAACATACCAAAATAATTGCACACACTTCTGACGAGCAAAGTAATAGTAGTGCCAAGTATGTTGAGTTAGGTTTTGATGACATGCTTGAAAAACCAGTTAAACAAGACATTTTAATAAATAAGATTAGAAAAATAATCCAGACGCAGGATTAGCTAAATAAGCAGTAATTATTTCATGCATCTACCACTTTATTTCACATTGTAAAAAAGTAATGCTGAATTATAAGTGATGTATAGCTTACTTATTTAATACACTAATACGATTTTAAATCGCTACAAAGCAGGGCGCAGCGGTGTTTTTGTTTTAGCGATTTCACTTAGCATAAAAATTTTTAGCCTTAAATCAAACGTGGGACGATAATTGCTCTTAACTACTCATACATAAATTTTAATTTAAAAGGAAAATTAGTATGAGTAAAACACAATACGTTAGCATTGAAGGCCACCAAATTGCTTATCAAGAAATGGGAGAAGGCACACCGCTATTATTAATACACGGAATTCCAACTAATAAATCACTTTGGCGTAATGTTATGCCCGAGCTTGCTAAGTCACATAACGTTATTGCACCCGATTTACTGAATTATGGTGAATCAAATATGCCTAAAGACACTGACGTATCTATTAATGCGCAGTGCAGAATACTTATTAAGTTTATGGATGCAATTGGTATTCCTAAAGCCAATATAGCAGCGCACGATATTGGTGGCGGCATTGCACAGTTAATGGCAGTAAATTACCCTGAAAAAGTGAACGGACTAATTTTAATTGACAGTGTGTGTTTTGACTCATGGCCAATACCAGAGTTTGAGCCGTTACTTGAGCCAGGAGTTGAAGAAAAAACAACGGTTGATGAATTTGTTGATACACTACAGGATTTTATGCCTAAAGGCGTATATGACAAAAGCATAATGACTGATGAACTAAAAAAAGTTTATTTAGCACAATGGAGTAACGAGCAAGGTAAAGCTGCATTGTTTACAAATATGCGTCGTTTAAATAAAGAGTACACGCAAGCAATCGCAGGTGAACTTAAAAGCTTACCGCATGAGACCCTAATTTTATGGGGTGAAGAAGATAACTTTCAAAAACCTAAATACGCACCCATGTTAGAGCAAACCATTCCAAACTCATCGCTTATCTGGGTAGAAAAAGCAGGGCATTGGTGTTTAGACGAACAGCCTGAAAAAATATTACTTTTAATGAGTAACTTTTTAAAGGGTAAAACGTTTTAAATCTTAAAGTTGTATATTAGCAATCTAATGAGGCAGTTATGCCTTGTTAGATGACTAGGCGTTCTATACTTAACTGAGTTAAAAACACTATATTTACAGTAAAAATACTACCTAAAATGTATCTGACATCAAAATTTGCTCAATATTAAGCCAAAAAATGTATGTTTTTGGTGATGTAGTACCTTAGTGAAATCGATTAGCAGTCAATTTAACATAATGAAATTCTGTATAATTTAAACTTTGTATTCAGAAGCTAGCGCTGCTCAAGGCGATTAAAACTCAATTGATTGGTAGGGCGCTTGTACGATTTTTTTACTTGTGCTTGATTAATACCAATAACCTAGGCCAATATTATCGTTTTACTAATTTTTACTTTTATATTTAAAAACAATTAGTTACTTAAATATTATTGTAATAAGAAGCTGTTAATTTTTATCCTCTTTAAATTGAGGATATAACAATGAAGACAATAATAAAGGCATCAATAGTACTTACAGGTTTATGTTTTACTCATAGTGCAAATGCAGCTAATTGCTTACAAGGTTGCCCAACGGGCTTAAATAATGGCAATACAATTGAGCGAAGTATTTATACTTTAAAAAATAATAGATATACAAAGTTTGCTGATTGGGTTGCATACCATGTAACTACCAATACCATGAGTGGACCATCGAGAAGTAGAAGTTGGAAAGCTGATCCAGATTTATATTCCCACAAAGGGCGTGCCTGTCTTTCAGGATTAAATTTGTTCGAACTAGGGGCTATTTAATCGCGGCACGAGTTTTGTAACCTAGTGGGCTAAGTAAAAATCGAGTAACAAAGAGTAAATCGCCCCTAGAAAGAACCTTACCAGGCAACGCGTGTTTGGTATTTATGCGGCGTTATCGCCAATTTATGGGGAATAACCACACTACATAGGCTCTGCCTTGCCTAAAAACCAAACACACTGTTGCAAATTCAATCTCGAATCACAGGCACGCCCTTAAACCCGATGATTATACCGATGCATACGCAACAATAAATACAGATAGAGGTCATCAAGTCCCATTAGCATCTTTTAGTAATACGGCTGATTGGAAACTAACAAACTTGCTTTCTAATATTACACCGCAATCATCTGCATTAAACCAGGGACCATGGGTTAGGCTTGAAACTGCAGTGAGAAATCATGTTAGTAATGGCAACGATTTATACGTAGTAACCGGGCCGTTGTACGAATATTACTTTGCAGAATTACCGCAAGCTAATGAGGTACATACAATTCCAAGTGGTTATTTTAAAATTGAAATGGAGCAATCTGGTAGCACAATTAAAGCATCGGCGTTTATTATGGAACAATCAGCAAGCCGCAGCGATAATTTTTGTAATACTGAAGTAAGTATTGATGAAGTTGAATCACGTGCTGGTATTAACGTTATGCCAAATTTATCCTACAACAATTCGCAAGCAATTGAATCAACAGTGTTTGGTTTAAGAAGTGAGTTGGGCTGTAACTAGAAACTTAAATTATAAAAACATAAGCCTTGAATTGAACTGTATTTATTTAAGGCTTTTAAAACTAGTAGTTACAGGCTTTAACTAAAATAGAGCTTTTTAACCAGGGAAACCAAGAACGCAAAAACCATTAAGTGATAATGTTTAATTTTATCCTTATGCATTTTTTAACTTAGGTATTGGTTAACTAGAGAGATGAAATTATATAACCTGTAATTTAAAACTGGCAACTAATGATAATTAAAGAGCGATTACACATATAAGCTAAATCTGTTTAAAACAGATGAAAATAGGGGTTATATACTTAAATTAATGAAGCACTTTATCTTACTAATATAATAAATTACTGTATTTAACATAATATAAATTATAGGTAGTTAATGGTTATTTAAAAAGGAGTGTTAATAACACCCCTTTAATGTCCAATACTAGAGGGAGTATATAGTTAAAATATGTATATAAGTAATAAAGCTAAATTAACTCTCTGATTAATATGCATTTAAATTCATTGTTAAATATACATACCATGTATAATCTTCCTTCACTAAGTCCAATACTAGACGGTATCGGACTTAGTGTTTTATAAGAGTGCTATTTATTAAAGTCGTTTGTTATAGCTTTAGTAAGGCTCATGAACTTTTTCAAGTAAAACACCTAACACTAGCTGTAATGTTAGGTGTTTATAATGGAATGTAATTTATTACTCATATATATAGCTCCTGGGCCACTGATGCTAACCTATAAAACGATTTAGATAACGGTTTAGCTCATCACTAAAAGTGTTATTTGGACTTCCCAGCTTTCACTAGACAGTTTTTAATTCAGAATAATACGCTTCAGCAGGTGAAACAACGCCTGTGTGTGAATGGCGTTTTTTTGGGTTGTAGAACATTTCTATAAAATTGGATATCTCAGCAAGCGTCGCAAAAAAGTTTCAGCAACCGCATTATCATGACAGTTTCCAGCACGGCTCATCGAAGGCACAAGATTATGTTTTTTCATAAATGCGAGATAGTCAGCACTACGATATTGATTAACTTGATCGCTATGAACCATTACCTCAGCTTTCGGTTGACGTTGATATACAGCCATCAACAATGCATTTATAACAAGTTGCTTGTCCATATTTTTATCCCTCGATCAACCCACATATGCCTAGAGAATAAGTCCATTACTGTTGCCACATATAAAACCCTTCATAAGTTCTTATGTAAGTTATGTTGCTCACCCACGATTGATTCGGCGCAGGTGGATTAAATTGACTCGCTAATAAGTTATCTGCAATCCGCGATGTCTTACCACCTTTAATATGGCGACGCTTATACCCTATTTGCGCTTTAAGCTTATGTTATCGCATGACCTTAGCTACACGATTTACACTACATTGCTCACCGGCTTCACGCAAGTCTACATGTATCCAAGGGCTACCATACGTACCGCCACGGGCTACATAAAACGCATTAATGAGCTTCAACAAGCGATTATCTTCAAGCGTTCGATTGCTCATGGGCTTTTTTAGAATGTCGCGTTCCTCCGTGACATGTTTTAACTGGGCCTTAAGTTTGGCGACCCTCAGCTGTTCATCTGATGATTTGGTTTGTTTGGGTTTCCGTAATAACTGGCTTCGCCAGTGATATAACGTTTTGGTACAAATATCTAATCGTTCTGATACTTCAGCATCAGAATAACCACGTTCAGTTATTTGTTTAACTGCTTCTATTTTAAATTCTTGGGTATACCGTTTCCCTTTACTCATAAAAAACTCTAATTAGAAGTTACAATGTAACTCATGGGGTGTCTAACAAACTGTGGAAAGTCCACCCTTACGAGATTTATTTATGAGCGAGTCATCTCCAACTGTCTTCGAATAACTCTTCATAGCGATAAATATATCCCGGCGGGTACATCCATTATCAAGACTGTTAACTCTCAATTTTTCAAATTGATGTGTCCAATCTAGTCTTAAGCAATACAATTTAAAAAATAAAAGCTGAATGCTCTCCCCTATTCTAAATCTAAATGTTTTCCCGTTCCGATTAAGTCATACAGCGTTGAATGAAATCCTGTGAAGCAGCTAGTTCACGGTATATAACTACCTGTCGATGGTTGTATCCTAAATAGGTTTCTAGATCCTTACATTGATCATTAATTTTATCCCCTATATTAACTTCTAGTCCTTTGTACCCCTTAATAATAGCTTTTAAGTTATTAATAATTTCACCGCCTTTACCTCTAAACCTTTCCAATAGATCTAGATGCTCATAATGGTTGTTAATTAGATTAAACACATCATCAGTCACATCGTCAGGCTGCTCTAAATAAAACCTTGGCATCCAATTGGCTTCAAATCTTACTTTAAGATAATGTGATTTGGGTAAGTCATCTATAAACAAATTTAAAAATAACTGTGAGCCTTTATCATCAACAAATTTATCTGATTTTTTTCTATTACAATCACTACAACATGGAAATAAGTTTTTAGGGTGAATAGAATACTCTGGGAATTCCGTCTGACCTAGTACATGATCCATTGAGTCAACATCATTTATAGTGCAGTTTTGACAAGTACTAAAAATATGATCTCTATGATGAGGGTGTGTAGTAAGTGTATTTTTTAAGGCTTGAATTCTTTTATTTCTATAATTATATAAAGACTTTAAATTAACTTTATCATTCTCACTGTATGGCATGCTCTGCATTAAAGCTAGCGAGTCCATATCAAATGCATCATCGTAATCTTTAAAGTATTGTGATTGAGTATCAGAAATTACAGCAAGCTCTTCTTTAAGATCTGGTTTTGACTCTGTATTCCTTTTAGACTTAACAATACCTTTGTAGAAAGAGAAAGAGTCTTCTTCATAAGCTCTAATTTTTAGCATTATTTTCAACCAAAACCTGAAGGTACAATCGTACGTTTAAACTCAGCGGTAAATTATCTTCTTTTAATATTTCCAGAACTTTATCGTATGTTTTATAAAGCCTTACTAGCTTTTTCATCGTTGTTTCATAAAATTTAGGGATTGATCTATTACCAAAAACTTCCTCCGTAATTACGGAGAGGTTTTCCCCAAACGATTCAACGCCAATTTTTTTCACCGAGGGGACACTTTCATCTCGGGAAAGAACTAAAACATCTCGAGAAAACATCTCTTGGATAATTATTGGAGAGTGGGTAGCAATAACGCAGTAAGATTCAAATTCATTAATAAGCTCTGCTATGCCGTTCATTAGTTGACTAATAGCATTTGGGTGAAGATGAGTTTCAGGCTCATCAAATAACAGTAAACTATCAAGTCTAATATTCGCTACGATTTCAGAAACTACATAAAGAACAATAGATTGACCTGAACTTAGTGACTCTCTAGCTTTACTAAACCCATGCGCATCAAAGTAAAGTTTGTCACTATCTACAGGATCAAGTTTAATAAATAGATCTATCAACTCAGGTTCTAAAAAATTAGATATAACTTTTTTCCACTTTTCTAATCGGCCAAGAGTAGTTATTCTTTTCCACGTATGATGGAATTTTTGCAACTGACCTTTCTTACTTCTAAGATCCCCTTTTTCATCCCTTAAACCACAATAAATATAATTAAAATTTGATGTCTTTTTTGGTAATTCAAAATTATCAAATGTGCTATAAGAAACGGCTATAATTTTACTATAAATCGGTTTATGAGGACTTAAAAGTTCGCTTTTTTCCTTTGCTATTTCTAAAGGTAAAGTGGTAAGTAATTGTGTTTTTCCAGCACCATTTTTTCCTATCAAGGCAATCATTCTTTTTGGTAAAAGACTGTCTGTCGAAAAGTTAAAAGGGACATCAATACATGAATCGGCATATTTAGGACAAAATTTATATGTAAAGGAATATAAGTTATTTAAATCAGAACCATAAATCATTGGCTTTGCTGTTCTATGTATTCTTTCAGCTTCATCATCTCTAGTTAGAGACTGTTTAAACACATTTGTGTTTTCAAACTCTTCTGAAATTTCGGTAAAAAAAGCCGCATCTCTTAATGAGTAAAGCACTGATGAAAGTGATTTCTCAAAAATTTTATTTAAGTTCTTATAATAATCTTCATCTTGTCCAAGTGAAACGAACTCTTCACCTAAAGAAAAAAACTCAGACGGTAGAGCTTGTATTGTATAATTATTTTTATTACTGGCTATTTTAACAAGGCCCAAGTCTACTTTTTGGTTGTTATTAAAAAGAACTAATACAAACGAAGTTTCATGTGAATAGTCATCCCAATTATCTGCTATTAGGAGAAAATATTTACTTGGCTTTTCATTATCAACTTCTAAAGTATTGACATAACGACCTACTCTCATGTTTGGATATGCGACTACATAAAAAGGGATTTTATTAATTGGAACATCACTTGGTCTATCTAGAGTATCTTTATTCATTAACTCGAGAACAGGGTAATCACCTTCATAACTTATAGTAGCAAGGGTTAGATCTTCACTTTCTAAAATACCGTTAATTTTCTCAATATAATAGTAAGTCTGCTCGGGAGAGGTTTGATACTTTGGTAGTAAAAAAACTTCTAAGAATTTTATAAACTTAGTTTCGCCATCAAGAAGCTTTAAACGTTGCTCAAATAATTCATTATAATCCCAATCATCATTATTGATTGTATGCTGAATTATATCACCCTCAGCATTTTTAAACCTGCTGTCCTCAGACGGCATAGACTTTAGGTCCCATATCTCATTTAAGAATGGAATAAACCCTTCATCTCTGTTATTGGCAAAATCAAAAGACCCTTCTGTAGCAATAATTAAATCTAGTATTATTTTTCTAATTGATGAATTCATTACCTTGCTGATCCCTTTAACTTAAGATACTTATAACCATAACAAGTTATATTCCTTGGTTTATTTTAAAACTCTGCGCTTGTTCAAATATTTCTTTATAAACTTCATCGCGGCTAATTGGTGGGTATTTAAATTTAGCGAGTATTAAAATTAGCTCTACTTTAAGTGATGATTTAATATCGTCGCGGTGATTCCAATCAACAAATTTCACTTTGTCGTCTACGATTACTTTTACCGCTTGAGCGAGCTCAATTAGCTTATCTTCGGGGTAGTCAAAGTCGTACTTAACCGCGAGTGCTTTTAATGCGTCGTAAAAGCCTTTTTCTTCAATATCAATGCCTAGCTCGTCGCCGGCGTTCATTTCGTCGCGTACGCTGTAAATCATATCAACCATGCTTTCTGAAAAGTCATCAAGTACACTACTTACCAATACGTCATCTTCTTTTCGTTCGTTGTAGCGCTGTACTAGCGATTCAAAGCGTTTAGTAAAATCGATACCTTGGGTTTGGTTTACTTTTTTAAGCTCGCCAATGGCTTTAGCTAGCATTTGTTGCAGTATTTTTATTTTGGTATTGGGGAGTTTTATTTTTTCTATTTTGGCGATGTAGTCGTCATTAAAAATGTCGATTTCGCCACCGTCTTCATTGCCGAGTTTAAATACTTCTTCTACGCCGTCACTTTGCAGGGCTTCGCTTATCATTTCACGAACTTTGGCGTTCATTTGCGCGGTATCGGGCGCTTCACCTTTGGTTAGTTTGTAAATAATAGAGCGAATGGCAAGGTAAAAGTGAATATGGTTACGCTCACTCTCGTTAATTTTTTCACTGCCACAACATACATCGTAAGCGGCTTTTAAACGCTTAACTAAATCCATAAAACGCTTTTGGCGTTTTTCGGTAATAAGTGCAAACTCAGCGGCGTGGTTTAAACAGTTTAGTTGGGCAACGGCTTCACCGGTAAAATACGGGCTGCTGTCAAATTTATGAAATAACTCGGCAAGTAACGCTAAGTGGTTTTTGACTTCAATAACCGAGGCAGTAATGTCTTCAAAGTTGGTTTCGTCTGTTTTTGAGTACTGCGCTAGGGCTTTGTTCATTTCAGATTTAATACCAATATAATCTACCACTAAGCCTTTGTCTTTGCCTTCAAACTGGCGGTTAACCCGCGAAATAGTTTGTATTAAGCTGTGCTTTTGCAGTGGCTTATCTATGTACATGGTATCTAAAAATGGCACATCAAAACCGGTTAGCCACATATCGACCACTATGGCTATTTTAAAGTTTGAGTTTTTGTTTTTAAATTGTTTATCAAGCTCTTTACGTTCGTCTTTACTGCCAAGTAAATTATATAAGCGTTCAACGTCGTCTTTACCACGGGTCATCACCATTTTTACTTTTTCAGAGGGGGCGGCAATACGGCCTTCGCTAATAGCGCGCTTTCGCTCGGTATCTGATAGCTTTTGGGCGTCGTCGGTATCAACTACATCAAACCACTGTGGGCGCAGTTCTTCTAGCTCTTGATACAGCTGATAGGCAATGCCGCGCGAGCTACACACAAACATCGCCTTTCCTGCAATGGTAGAGCCTTCCTCAACGCGTTTTTCGTAATGTTCAACAAAGTCTCTTGCTAATACACGTATGCGGTCAGGGTCGCCTAAAATGCTATTCATGTTCGCCGTGGCTTTTTTACTGTCTTCTATTTGCAGCTCGTTACTGCCTGCATCGGCACATTCTTTGTAATAGGTTTCAATTTCTGCCAGCTTGCTGTTGTTTAAACACACTTTGGCGGCGCGGCCTTCGTACACAATGCGTACGGTTATTTCATCTTTCACCGATTCGGTCATAGTGTACGAGTCAACCACTTCACCAAACACATCTAAAGTCGCATCCACTGGCGTGCCAGTAAAACCAACGTAAGTGGCATTGGGTAGTGAGTCGTGCAGGTATTTTGCAAAACCAAAGGTCTTTTTTACACCTTTTTCGGTAATAGTAATTTTTTGATCAAGATTAACTTGGCTACGATGCGCCTCATCAGAAATACAAATAACGTTAGTGCGATCAGTTAAAAGCTGGGTGTCTTCAGTAAATTTATGAATAGTCGTTAAAAATACACCGCCACTGTTACGCCCTTCGAGTAATTCACGTAAGTGAGTACGGCTGGTGACTGTTTTTACTGTGTCGTCGCCAATATAAGTTTTAGCATTACCAAATTGCTGCGAAAGTTGATCGTCTAAATCGGTTCGGTCGGTAATTAAAATAATGGTGGGGCTTTTAAGTTCAACGCTTTTCATCAACAAGCGCGTTAAAAATTGCATGGTGTAACTTTTGCCACAACCCGTTGCGCCAAAGTACGTACCGCCTTTACCATCACCTTGTGGTTTTAAATGCAGTTTTATATTTTCGAACAGTTTATTAGCCGCATAATATTGCGGGTAACGCGGCACAATTTTTATCTCTTTTTTGCCAGCGTTTTTATTATCAGAATCGGGGAAAAACACAAAGTTGCGCATTACATCGCGCAAACGCGCTTTGTCAAACAAGCCCTGCAATAAGGTATGTAACGAATTAATCCCCTCTTGCGCGGTTAGCTCTTGCCCCGTTACTTTTCCCCACGAGTAAAAAAACTGATATGGCGCAAATAAGTTACCCATTTTATTGTTTACGCCATCGCTTATAACGCACAAGGTATTAAACACAAATAACTGCGGAATAGCGCGCCTGTACCGCACCGTTAACTGCTCATACGCTTCAAAAATAGGGGCTTGTTCGCGTATTGCGCTTTTAAATTCAAACACCACCAATGGCAAGCCATTTACATATAAAATGCCATCGGGAATACGCAGTTCAATGTTGTCGTAACTTGTGGGGCTTTCTATTTCTAACTGAGTAACAAAACGGTAAATGTTATCGTCTTGTAGGTAAGTAACGCTGGCTTCATTCACATTATCGAGAGCCATATTATCCAAAGCAGCCATAGCATTCCCTACTATTAGGCTACTTTTAATACCTTGTTCAACGTTATCGTAATCAAGCAGCTGAATATATAAATCTTTTTGCGCCGCACTACCTGCTACTTTACCTCTCTCGCGTGTATGTAAAAAGCCATCACTCAGCCATTTACAAAAGGTTTTATTACTCTCGTATAAATCACTGGCTGGCAGCTTTTCAAGCTTTGCAATTATTGAGTCTACTTCACCGGTGGTGATATTATTTTTACCGTAACGCTTAGTTAAAAAAACACGTAAGTCTTCTTTAATTAATACATCACTATTATTGCGGCTCAGCTCACCGCCTAGTAAATGCGGATATCCTTGCTCGCCCAATAACTCAACCACCGCTTGTTCTAATTTGGCTTCAGTAAATTTCATCAAACATCCTTATTCTTTTTATTTTGGACTTCAAACACTCAGTTAAGTCTAATCTACTAATTCCTCATCAATGGCTACATCAGGTACTTGTAGTTCACCAGAGATGAGCTTGGGTAATAAAGTATCGCGGAGTTTTGTTAGTTTGTAACACTCTTTTCTTAGAGTAATTTTTCGCTCATATATATCTTCTAGTAAACGATTGAATATCTCTATAGTTTTTTTGCTTGGTACTAAAAGGTTTGTAGATAATATTCCATTTGCACTAATATTTGGCTGTGCACTTCCTTGAGCGGCACTTAAGATACCTTCCTCTACTCCAGGCTGATTTAACGCGCTAAATAAAAAAGGGTCTCCTTTTTCCATCTTTGGTGTAAGTTTACAAACACGTTGGTTTAAATAATAAGCTTCATCATCCTCGCTAACTAGAACTCCAAATTTACCAACAGTTGCTCCAGTCATAGCCATTATAATATCGCCATCATTGAGCAAAAACCGCTGAAGTTTATCGATTACTTCGGGTGAAACCCTATTAACATCCTTAATAACTACAGAGCGATCTGTAGTTATGTTTTTAATCTTAAGAACAGCAAAACCTGTCTCTGAAAAATCTTTTCCTTTAAAAGCATAACCACTTAGCCCATCAGCAATGTCTTTAAAAGTACCGTTTTCCCAGCCCTTTGGTATCCAACCTAGTTGTTCGTTGTGTTCGAACTCATTGGGGAAGTGGGCGTGGGTGTTGGCGTGTTGGGCTAATATTTTAGGATTGGCGCTAAAGTTTGGTTTAACGGGTGTTTCAGCGGCTTTTTCTGATACTTGCACTGCTGCTTGTGTTGCTTCTTTTGTTTGTGAGAGTGCTTGTAACTCGTGATCGAGTGCAATGAGTGATGCTTTTATTTCGGCTGCATTTTCTAAACTGTTCAGTGCCAATAAGCGGCGCTGTGCTTTTTGTTTTAACTCGTCTGGCAGGTGGTTTTCAAGGTTTTCTAACTTAAAATCAACACTCGCAAGTAGGTTGTCGAACACAGGATCAAAATCAACAAACCAGCTTTTAAACAACGCTTGCGCCATTTGCTCTAAGGTTTGGTTGGTTTTTTGGTTGAGCTCAATTTTTTTGTCTAACGTTCTGAGAATATGTGCAATTTTTTCTTGAACTTTTGGCTCGGGAAAAGATATTTCCAGCCGGCTTATCATTTCATTGTTCAAGCTTGCTCTCGTAGACATTGTAGAAAACGCCAACATTTCGTTTCTGAATTTAGGGCTTCTTAAGTAATAACCAACATACTCAGGGACTAATTCAGTATCTTTTTTTGGCCTTAGCCTTTTACAAAAACCATTGAATGTTGCGTTTTCGTAATCTTTTAACGCGACACAACTCATGCCAAGCTCATTCATGGTTTCACTTGTACGAGTTAAAAAAACATCTCCACGTTTAACTGAACAACCTAACCTCTCTTTATCTGAGGATTGAACTAACTCAGTTAATTCTGTTGGGGTGAAGTAGTTATAAAAAACATTTTTAAATGACAAAAACGGGAAGCCAGAACCAAAATCTTTAGCCGGTTTGGATAAACCAGAACGTATATCGTAATGCTCTGTTAAGCTTTCTTTCTTCCACTTACTCCCCATAACCCAGCGCCTCCAAGTTTTTACGGATGGCTTTATCAAGCTCTTCCGCTTGACTCATTTGGCTGTAAAGCGTTTTGCTAAGTTCAGTCATTTTAGTTTCGAACGGGATACCATCGTCTGCAATGTCAGCAGCGCCGACGTAGCGCCCGGGGGTTAGTACGTAGTCGTTTGCTTTAATATCGGCAAGGGTGGCTGATTTACAGTAACCGGCGATATCTTGGTACTCTTGCTCTTTATTGGCGCTTTGCTCTTTTTGTGCGCTTTCTGGCTTCGCACCTTCAGTGACAAGCTCTTCACCTCGCCATATATGGTAGGTTTCGGTTATTTTGGCTATGTCGTCGTTGGTGAGTTCTTTTAGAGTACGGTTAACCATAGAGCCCATTTCGCGAGCGTCTATAAATAGGGTTTCGCCTTGGCGGTCGCGGCGCTTTAGTAGGCCTTTTTCGTTATTACCGCGTTTATCTTTACTTATAAACCATAAACACACCGGAATTTGTGTGGTGTAAAACAACTGCCCTGGTAGGGCTATCATACAATCGACTAAATCGTTTTCGATTATTTTTTGGCGAATATCGCCCTCGCCACTGGTGTTAGAACTCATTGAGCCATTAGCCAGTACAAAGCCTGCGGTGCCATGCTCGCTCAATTTTGAGATCATATGCATGATCCACGCATAGTTGGCATTACCGGTAGGCGGTGTTGGGTAACCTGCCCAGCGGGCATCGTCGACTAGCTCGTTATCGGCGCGCCACTGTTTTTGGTTAAACGGTGGGTTTGCCATAATGTAATCGGCTTTTAGGTCGGGGTGTTGGTCTTTAAAAAAGGTGTCGCCTGCTACATCGCCTAAGTTGCCCGAAATACCACGCACAGCTAAGTTCATTTTTGCCAGTTTATAAGTGGTGTTGGTGTACTCTTGCCCGTAAATAGATATGTTTTTTTGGTTGCCATTATGGCTATTAATAAACTTGAGGGATTGCACAAACATACCGCCCGAGCCACAACATGGGTCGTAAATTTTACCTTCGAATGGCTCTATCATATCGGCAATAAGGGTAACAATTGACTTAGGCGTATAGAACTCGCCCCCGCCTTTGCCTTCAGATGCAGCAAATTTACCTAAAAAGTATTCGTACACACGGCCAACTAAGTCTTCTTCTGTTTTTTCGTTTTGGTTGGCAATGGTGTCGATATTATTAATGGTATCGATAAGCGCTGAGAGCTTACTGGAATCAAGCCCTAAGCGTGAAAAGTAGTTATCGGGCAATGCGCCCGCGAGTGATTTATTGTTTTTTTCGACCGCGTTCAGTGCGGTATCTATTTTAACGGCAATATCGCCTTGCTTGGCGTTGGCTTGAATATATGACCAGCGTGCGTCTTCTGGTAGGTAAAACACGTTATCCATCGCGTAAAAGTCAACCATGTCGATGTATTCATCACCGTACTCGGCAATAATGGCTTTTTTACGCCCTTCAAACTTGTCACTAATAAATTTAAGAAAGATTAAACTTAAAACAATGTGCTTATATTCGGCTGATTCAACACTGCCACGCAGTTTATTGGCGGCATCCCAAAGGGACTCTTCAAACCCGACTTGTGTTTTTTTTGTGGCTTTTTTAGTTGCAGGCTTTTTTGATGCAGCGTCCATGTGGTCTCTCTTTGCAAGAATATCAATATAAATTATTAGCTTATCATACCGCAAAGGACGTGGTTTTTTGAGTGTTATTTAGTAATAAATTGGTATTAAAATTAGGTTTAAAGCACTAACTAAGCAACGATAATTACGAAGAGGATTATTAAGGTGTTTTGGATTAACTCCGCCTCTGCTAAACACTAAAAAATGAAATAGCTTTTTACTTATGATAAAACATAGGGCTGGGTTTACTTTAACGGGTATTGTTAAAAATGGAATTTAAAAAACCAAACTTATTAAGCAAAGAAGCTAGTGTAGCTCTATGGCTTCAGGGGAAAGATGCTTGGAATGTGTGGGCAAAGAAAAATCCGGACATAGGTGTTGACTTTAGTGGCGTGAGATTCGCAATACCCGACTTGCTACAAATCGCTCCCAATAATAAAGTTTTATTAAAAGCAAATGCAGAAGGTGATTTTTCAGCTCTAACATTCGTTAACTACACGTTCCCTCATTTAGCTGATTTTTCAAATACTGAATTTAATATTCCTGCAATATTCGACAATGGTACTTTTAATGGAACAGCTGATTTTTCAAAAGCTATATTTTCCCAAAATGCCTCCTTCAATGGTATTACGTTCAATTGTATTGCGTCTTTTTACAACGCTGAGTTTCAAAACTCAATAGTTTTTAGTGATTGTAATTTCAAAGGAAATACACTATTCACTTTTTCGCATTTTGAAATGCTGGCTTACTTCCCAAGTACTACATTTCACGAAGTTGTAGGTTTTGATCATTCAACTTTTGCTGGCGGTACGCACTTTAAAAATACTAAATTCTTATGCAAAGAGGTTTATTTTGAGTATATAAACTGTACAGACACCTTCGACTTTGATGAACTTGATGCAAAGAAAGTAATAACTCTGTCTTTCAAAGGAAGTGTATTTGAAAAAGATTTTAATATTAGTGGACACTTTAAGTGTGTTCCAGATTTGAGAAGTACGAAGCTCAACCATCATACTGACTTAACCTCTATGATATACACCCTAAACCGTAAAAAGGTATTTTTTACTCCAATAAAAAAAGTTACTGACACACTCGATATTGGACGCCTATGTAGACTTAAAGAGCTTGCAGAACAAAATAAGAGTCATGATATGGCTTTGGCTTTTCATGCGGATGAACTTAGAGCTAAAAGATGGGGTAGGCTCAATATTGTACAGTCAGTTATGGATATAATTTATTCTGTTACCAGTAACTATGGGCAAAGTATAATGCGCCCCCTGCTGCTCCTAGTTATATCTTTTCTTCTTTTTAATTCATATATAATTTCAAAGTCAGATATTGAGATAAAAAGTGCTTACAAGCCGGCTGCAACTTTATCTATCGCTACAATAACTCCTTTTTTATCGATATCAAAGGAAGCTAGAGGGCACAGTGCGCAAGTGCTATTTGAAAAGCAATTACCTGAGAACTTTTATCTTTATAGCTATGCTTACGCCAGCTCGTCATTTTTATTTCTATTCTTAGTTGGGCTTGGTCTGCGTAACCGCTTTAGAATTTAAAAAACTTATAGGAATGAAGCCCCCATATGGCTACTTTTAAATTTTATAACCTTGATTAAACCAGATTAGAAAATACTATTGTGATTCAAGTAGTTGAATTAGCTTACGCTTACCTTCATCATCAAGCTTTTCGATTAAACATGCCAAAGTTGCGCTTTCCTCTGATTCACAAAAAAAGTAATTTACGGGAACATTTAGCTCGGTTGCTAGCTTTTTTAAAGTAGTTAAGTCGGGCATATGGCGACCCGTTTCGTAATGGTTCATTCTGCCACTGGCTGAACTTGGATCCATCCCCATTTTAATACCTAACTCTTTTTGGCTTATTTTCATTCGTTTTCGAGCCTCTTTAAGACGCTCTGTAAAAAAGGATTTAACCTGCACCGTTGCTTCATCTTGGTAACTCTCACATTTAAATGATTGTCTAGTTTTTACATGAGCATGTATACTTAGGAATCCTAAGTTTATGGTGAGTAGTAAGGTTTAGCAATGAGTAAAAAAGCGAATATGAATGTATTTTTACATTTTCTTTTGGTAATCAAACAGATGAATGATTTCACTGTGACGCAAGCGAAAGAGGCTTTATTGCGTGAAAAATCTGAGTTTACCGATGCAGTAGAAACCCGAAAGTTTGTATATCGTCAATTAACTCGCAATGTTGCAAATGGACTCTTAAGACGAACCAATAAATTAAACAAGGGAGCTAAGGAGGTTATATATTCAACAACAGAGCTTTTTTCAAGTTTAGAAATCGTTCCTACTTCTAGGCGAGGTAAAGTAAAACAAATAGATACTGCAAATATTGGCGCTCCTGATATTTCGACCGAAACTGTTAAAGTTATTGAGTACCAAGAAGAACTTAAAAAAGATTTATTAACATACGAGATTGATTTGAGTACTTTGCTTGAAGAAGCTAAAGAGTATCAGCGCCTTTCTGCACGCTACCCTAAGCTGCAAGAACAGTTGCAGCTGCATCACACTCAAGCAAAGGAAAAGTCGATTAAATTACTTGGCAAAATAAACGCTTTGCAGACTTTATTGGGTAATAAAATAACAGAAAAACAACCATGTTAAGAGGTTGGCAAGCAGCCTGCTTATCGGCAGTTAAAAAGCATTACTCCCAAAGTAATAAGCACTTTTTTTGTTTAGCTACACCAGGGGCCGGTAAAACCGTATTGGCAGCAGAAGTTGCAGCGTATTTATTTGAAACTAAGCAAATAGACTTTGTGATTTGTTTTTCACCCTCTAGTGAGGTGGCCAATGGTATTAGAAAGACATTTGCTAAACGGTTAAACTGTAATTTTGACGGTATTATTGGCTCAGTTGGTTGCTCGTATACTTATCAAAATATGCGCTTTTTTAATGACGACTACTGGAAGCTATTAAAGAACAACCGTGTGTTAGTGGTGTTTGATGAAATACACCATTGTGCTGGTTCGAGCATTGAGGATGCCAATGTATGGGGGCAAGATATTGTTAAAAACATTCAACACCACGCTGCTTTCACGCTGGCTTTAACAGGCACACCTTGGCGCTCTGACCTTCTCCCAATTGCGCTGGCGACTTATAGCGACCCTGATAATAAAATAATATGTAATTACACTTACTCGCTGCAACAGGCGGTTAATGATGGCGTTTGCCGTAACCCCAAAATTGTTTTAATTGATAATGAAGAGATTTCGGTAACAACCACAAAACAAGAAACTAAAACCTATAACTCATTAAAGTCTTTGCTAAAAGATCCATCGATTTCCTACCAAGATCTAATTAAGCACGAAGCTGTCATTAATTACATTGTTGCTCAAGGGGTAAGTAAACTTGCTTCTATTAGGCAGCAGAATAGCAATGCCGCAGGGTTAATTGTTGCCTCTTCTGTTGAACATGCAGAGCAAATAGTGACTGTACTCACCGATCTTTTCCATCAATCAGCAACCATAGTTACTTATAAAGAAAGCGATGCTGGCGAGAGAATCAGTCTTTTTCGCTTTAGCAACACACAATGGATTGTAAGCGTTGGTATGGTATCGGAAGGTACTGACATACCAAGGCTGCAAGTGTGCTGTCATTTAAGCAGAGTTAAAACCGAACTTTATTTCAGACAAGTTTTAGGACGAATATTAAGAGTAAATAGTTCCCCTAACCAAGAGGCTTGGTTATTTACCCTCGCCGAAGAAACACTAAGCACTTTTGCAAATAGAATTGACCAAGAGCTACCCGACACTTGCGTATTGATAAGAAATAACGCCATAGCTAATGAGTATTTTGGAACAGAGACTCATAAAAAGACAAGCTCTACGCGGCCCGATAGTCAGCCGATTGCTGAAATTGATGATTTATTATTTTCGTGGGGCTTAAATGGATCAAACCAGCTGAAAACTGAACCTAAAGAAGCAAGTTTTTTACAAGCCTTTGGTGGGTTTAGAGAGCGTGTTATTGAGGCTTTTGTTATAGGGTAATTTGTAGTGATTCACATCACTCCATAGAGTTTTAATGATTAGGCTTAGGTTTCATCTGGCAAATCGCTATAAGCGTACAGCGTACAGCGGATAGTCGCTCTAGCTCGTTTTTGGACATAAATGAGTTAGAGCCGAAGGACGGCTCTGTGCCATAAGCCGACCTTGAGACACATAAAGATTAAGACTGCAAAGATACGAAAGCGGAAGTTAGCTTTGGCCTGTTTAACGACAAATATTCCGACAAAGCAGTCATGACTATTAGTTTATTGTTAAATCTAATCTTTCTTTTCATTCATCTACTCAATAACCCCACGCTAAACGTGACTTTAGCGTGGGGTTAGAGTTCACAGTCATTTTATCTGGATAGCTCTTTTATTTTTTTCTCTGAAAACCAGCGATATAAAACAGGTAAAACAAATAATGTTAACAGTGTTGCAGTTACCAAGCCGCCAACAATAACACTCGCTAAGGGGCGCTGTATTTCTGCACCAACACCATTAGACATTAACATCGGTATCAAACCTAAAGCTGATGTTATAGCAGTCATAAGTACAGGTCTTAATCTTGAAGTAGCGCCTTCAAAAACGGCTTTAGATGCTTCTAGACCGTCTTTAATACGTTGGTTGATACTTTCTACCATAACGACCCCATTCAATACCGCTACACCAAATAAGGTAATAAAGCCAACGGAGCTTGGTACAGACAAGTATTGTCCAGATAAATATAAGGAGAAAACTCCGCCAATTACAGCAAGCGGCACGTTGACCAATATCAGCATAGCTTGACCAACAGAACCAAAGGCAAAGTAAAGTAGTAGTGCGATTAGTGCTAACGATAAAGGTACAACTATAGCTAACCTATTTTGAGCACGTTTTTGACTTTCGAACTGGCCGCCAATCGAAACAGAATAACCTGAAGGTAAGTCAACCTTTTCAGCAATTACCGTTCTGATATCGGCAACCACGCTTCCCATATCTCGATTTTGTACATTTGCTTGGATAACGACTCTTCGTTGTACATCATCGCGTCTAACTTGTGGTGGGCCTGACTCAAATGAGACTGAGGCTACGTCACCCAGTCGCACCCAAGCACCAGTAGGTGATTGAAGCCGAATATCAGCAATAGCTTCTTTGTTACTTCGGTACTCTTCCTCTATGCGAACGTAAATATCATAACGTTCATTACCATTGATTATTTGTCCGGCTTCAACACCACCAATACCATCACGCACAACCTCCATTATGTCACTCACAGACAATCCAAAGCGCGATAGTTCTTGCCTGTTAGGACTTATCACCAATTGCGCTTCACCAGCAATTTGCTCCAATGCAACATCCCTTGCACCTTCAATGTTTTTAATTGCTGTTTCTATTTCTTGACCTTTAGCCGCCAGTACCTCAAGTTCAGGCCCAAACAACTTTATCGCCAACTGAGCCTTAACACCAGATAGTAGCTCATCGACACGAGTCGCAATAGGTTGAGAAAAGTTGAGTAGCAACCCAGGGAATTCTTCTAAAGATCTCTCCATTTTTCCTTGAAGTTCATATCGATTAGATGCACTGGTCCACTCAGAAACAGGCTTCAACCCTATGTAAATTTCGATGTTATTCACAGGCTCTGGGTCTCCACCTATTTCTGCTCGACCAATTCGGCTTAATGCATAGGTTACTTCAGGGAAAGCCATTAGTTTTTCTTCTAGAATTGGTGCCACAGTGAGCGCGGTATCTAAACTGGAAGAAGGTGCAAGCGTTGCTCTTAAGTTTATCGTCCCTTCTTCTAACTCAGGTACAAATTCAGTACCAATTAATGGAACTAATGCAAAGGCAGAGAAAACTAATATAAGTGCGGCTGAAATGACTAATTTGGTGCGTTTTAGTGCGAATGTAAGCCCTTTTCTGTAGAGTTTGTCTAATGGCCTAAGAACAAAGCTTTCCCTCTCTTTTACACCTGACTTAAATAAATAAGTAGCTAAAGCGGGTACAACAAACAACGCAACCACAATAGCAGATATAACAGCTAAAATGATGCTTATTGCCATAGGTTGAAATAACTTTGCCTCAACACCTTCAAAGCTAAATAAAGGCGTAAATACGACTAAAATAATAGAAGCTGCAAAAAATACGGGACGAGCCACTTCTTTACCCGCATTTTGAAGACGTAACTTAATACCATGCTCATCTTGTTCTACATCATGTGGATCAGTATCAGCACTAGGCACTCTTTCTTTTACAGTTTTTAAATGGGTAGAGTCTGGTCTATTTAAATGCTTAAACATGTTTTCAACCATCACGACTGAACCATCAACTAGCATACCAATGGCTACGGCAATGCCACCCAATGACATAAGGTTTGCAGAAATGCCCCACCAAGCCATGATCATTAACGCGATACCAATTGAAATTGGAATAGATATTAGGACAAGGAAGGTTGCACGTATATTCATTAAAAATAGTGCTAATACAATACAGATGAAAATAAATGCTAGTAATAGTGCATCAACTACTGTATCAACGGCTTTTTCAATCAAATCAGCCTGATCATAAAATGGTTCAAAGCGAACACCTTTAGGCAATGCTTGATTAATTAATGGGATTCTTGCATTGATACCATCAATGGTGGCTTTAGTATTAGACCCCATGCGTTTTAAGACAATGCCAGAGACAACTTCACCTAAATTTTCGACTTTACCGTCTTCGGTTTTGCGCGTCATTGTGACAGCACCTTGACGAATTTCACTGCCCATTTCAACTTTAGCAATATCCGAAACCGTCACAACTGTCCCATCAACTGTTTTGACGGGAACTTGTTTGATATTACTAATACCAGCGTCACCACTTTCAAACCAACCTGCACCTCTAATAACAAGCTGCTCTTGCCCACGGTTCATATACCATCCGCCAACATTGGCATTGTTGTTATCTAGGGCACCAACAACGTCTTCTTGCGTTAGGTTATAAGAAAGAAGCTTAGATGGATCTACATTTACTTGGTACTGCCTAACAATACCTCCAAAGGAGAGTACATCAGTAACACCATCGACAGGCATAACGAGTAATTTTACTACCCAATCATTGAGACTCCTGAGTGCCATAGCATCATAGCCTGCATCTTTATCTGAAATAAGAAGGTACTGAAATACTTGGCCTAGCCCTGAGGTGTTTGGCCCCATTTCGGGTGTGCCGACACCTTCTGGTATCAGTTCTTTTGCGGCTTGAAGACGCTCAAATACAAGTTGTCTTGCAAAGTAAATGTCGGTGCCTTCTTTGAAAACAACCGTGACGCCAGACAAGCCTGTTTTAGAAATTGAGCGCACTTGTTCTACATCAGGTAAGGCATACATGACCGCTTCAATGGGGTACGTAATGAGTTGTTCAACTTCTTCAGCAGCTAGTCCTGGCGCTTCAGTATTTACAGCAACTTGAACATTAGTAACATCAGGAAAGGCATCTAAATTTAGTTTTGGTATAACCATAATTGCGCCGACAATTGTGGCAAACAGCGCAATCAAAATCAGGAGTCTATTATTAACAGACCAATCTATTATTTTATTAAACATAGTCTTGCTCCTTAGTGGTTATGCGGATCAAATCCGCCTTTAGCGATTTCAGAAGCAACAAAAAATGCGCCTTTGGTTACAATTCGCGTCCCACTATCAAGGCCAATGATTTCCCTAAAATCACCTAAGGCTCGGCCTAGTTCTACTTCTACAGCTTTAAATTCTCCAGGGTGGTCTTCGACAAATACGGTCCAATCACCATCTGCGCTGCGGATCAATGCTTCTTCTGGCACAGCCATCACTTTCTGCTTTGTGGCAAACTGAAAGTAAACTTTTACAAACATACCTGAATGAAGGTTATCATCAGCATTCTGTACCCCCAATCTAATAATTCTTGTACGAGTTACGGGATCAATTGTATGGGCTTCTTGGATAACTTTGGCATTGTAACTCTGGCCTTCTAATTTAAGTACCGCAGGAGAATCAATTGATAAATTTAGCTTTTTATTTGGAGAAACTTTTGCTTCAACCCATAGTTGTTTTTCATCAGCTAACAACATGACTGAATCCCCAGCATCAACACGTTGCCCTTGGATAAAGTCGTCTTGAAGCACGACACCTTCACGGTGCGCCGTTAATGCATATTGCCCAAATGCTTTAATGTCTTTGTTAGAAATACCATTTATTGCTTTTTCAGTTAACCCTAAAGCAATGAGCTTGCCATAGCTCGCATTGTATGTTGTTTCAGCTTGTAATAATCGACTTTCACTCACCGTCTTATTACCCAGCTTTTTTACACGTTGCCATTCGGTTGAAGCGATTAAATAGTCAGCTTGTGCTTGTGCCATTGCTTCACTAAATAATGTAACTAACTTCTGACCTATTTCTACATACTCGCCAAGCGCTGCATGGCGACTGATAATGACTGACTCTGTACGTGGTGATACCACATAACTTTTATAGCCATTAGCTTTTATTTCGCCAGGTGCATATACGGAGCTAAATTGATATTCAGGCTTAACACTTTCCACTTTAATTTTAGCAAGCGACATCTTCTTTGGATCAATAGTGATACCTTCTTCATGTTCTTCTTCTCCCTCTTTATTACCACCTTCATGGCCGTGCTCGTCATGGTCACCTATATCTTCTTCATGTCCCTTTTCGTGTTCATGCTCATCTTGATGTTCTTTTTCTTCTTGTTTCGAAACGTTTGTGACAGAACCAGTTCCATCTGACGACTGTGCAAAAGCATCATGATTTGTAGTAAACCCAACTAACAGGCTGCTAATTACTACGGCTAAAAATTTTTTACTAATTACTGTATTCATTTTTGTAACCTATATTTTTAATAAATTTAAGATTTCGTTTTTCGCTACTGAAAAAACAAAGCGCTCAAATATCAAATTTGGATAACTGACCCATACTTAAAATGAAGGATATTTCTGCAAGCTTGAATTGATTTTCCAAACGTATTCCTGCATGAAGCCCTTCCGCACGTTGATTTAATGCAAGTAAGTAGTCAGAAGTATTAATATCACCAGCTTGCCAGCGCTTATTTAATAAGTTTTCGCTGCTATCTAATCTGCCTTTTGTCAGTTTTTGCCATTGCTCATAATATTTTCTACTGACATTAAGCGATTCATAATTAGCTTTTGCTTCAAAAGACTGCTTTCGATATACCGACTGAAAATTCGCCTCGGCTGCAATGGCTTCTGAATAAGCGGCTTTAACATTATCTGTATAGTTATTTCTGATGTTTAAAGGCATTGAAAAAGTCACACCAACCAAGTCTTCATCTCCACTTTTCCCTGCGCTAACGCCAATGGTTGGATCAGCTTTAGATTCCATAGTGGTTAGTTGAGCTTTAGATTGTTGTCCCTTCCATTTCGCTCTAGCAAGTTTAACTTTTGGATGTTCCTCAACCCACTGGGAGTTAAATGAGTAGCTTGTTGCTCCAAAAGTAAATGAAAACAAATTGGTAGTATTAGGCGTCCAATCAGGCAATAACTCCTGAACCTTTACCTCTGCATTTTTCAAAGCAATTTGAGACTCAGATATTTCACTAAAAATTTGCGACAAGTTTAAATAGACTAGCTCAGCGTCAAGTGGCTCTAGAAGTCCAGCTTTTCGTTTGTCTTCAACAATTCCAACGAGCGTTTGCAATTGCTCTTCTCTTTCTGAAAGTAACTGAGCAGCTTTTTTTGCTGCTTGCCAATTAACTAATGCAGTTAAGGCATTAGCCTTTTTAGAATCGAGTAGAGATAACAATTGTTGCTGGTTTGCATAAACATCAATTTCACCAATGGTTTTATTTGTTGATTGCTTATCCCAAAAATCTATCGTTTGACTGATACCAATAGAGTAATTATCAAAATCACCTTCTTTTTCATAGCTTGCTTCAAGCTCTGGGTTATATACGGCTTGAGTTAAGCTTTTGGCTCTATGATTACTTGCATTAAGTAACTCTTTAGCCGCAACAACTTCGGGATCTTTATTTATTTGACTATCTAGCCATGAAATACTTTTCTGTTTGCCATAAGTGGCAACTGAAAAACTCACAGCCATGCATAAAGACAGGGTTAAACCTGTATTTTTTAAAAATATATACATAAAACTTCTTAATTTTTTAATTTATAAACACGAACCCTTTATCCTTCTCATGGACAAATAGGTCATTAAAAATCAATCTAATTAAGAAATGGGTGGGCGAAGTATCGCTTCAAGGTAAGTATTTGTTTGATCAATTTGATAAGGCGTTTTATTGATAATGTTTAGTTTGCCCGTGGTATTTGAATTACTGACTAAAATCCAAGATAAGTGGCTGCCACTGCAATGACCGCAGTGATGACAATCTTTTTCATTATGCTGCTCATCACCTACATTATCATTTGAGACATTTCGATCATCTGCATGATCATGTTGAGTTTGAAGGTGCTCTATATCTATTTGGTGATTCTCAGATGTTGAGGATGCTACAGCAGTTAACGATTGTAAAACAATCGAAATAACCAAGAGCATTTTTAGTACAACATTAAGGTTCAAAGTTATCACCAGTTAAATATAGTATTTAAAATACTAGCAGAAACTATTTTCTTAAACTAGCTTTTCAATTCAGTTTCCACGCTTTTACATTAAATAATTTTTTATTTGACTCTATAGCCACTATAGATTTTATACTTATTTTAATATTATTACGGAGTGTTAAATATGTCAGAAAAATGTAGTGGTCAGTGTCAATCATCTTCTACCAATGAAGATGTAAAAATTGATACACAATTAGATAACTATAGTGGCGCGTTTGTCAGTACATTTAAAGTACCTCAAATGGACTGTCCTTCAGAAGAGAGATTGATTAGGTTAGCACTTGACTCAATTGAGCCTTCAGTTGGGTTGCAATTTGATATTCCTAGCCGTTTAGTCAAGGTTTTTCATGATGAAAATTTAGATGAGATAACAAAAAAATTACAACAACTCAATCTCGGTGCAGAGTTGGCATCAACTAAAGAAAGTTGCAGCACCGAAGCTGCAAAAGCAAAAGATCTAGCCCAAAAAAATGAGATGAAAGAAGCATCAACGCTAAAATGGTTGTTAGCCATTAATGGAGTCATGTTTTTTATAGAAGTAATTGCTGGGATTATTGCGCAATCTGCTGGCCTTATTGCCGACTCATTAGATATGTTTGCTGATGCTGCTGTTTATGGTTTAGCTATATATGCTGTCGGTAAAAGCATAAGCATGAAACTTAGAGCGGCACATATATCTGGTGTACTTCAAATTATTCTAGCGCTAGGTGCTTTGAGTGAAGTCGTAAGACGCTTTATTTACGGTAGTGAACCTATCTCTTCTTTAATGATGATATTTGGTGGAATAGCACTAATCGCTAACATTGCTTGTCTGTTTTTAATATTTGGCAACAAAGAAGACGGCGCTCATATGAAAGCGAGTTGGATTTTTTCCGCAAATGACGTAATCGCAAACGTAGGTGTAATCTTAGCTGGCTTATTAGTTACAGTAACTAGCAGCCGTTATCCAGATTTAGTGATTGGTTTGATTATTGCTGTTGTCGTTTTAAACGGTGCTCGCCGCATCTTACAGCTAAAGTCTTAAGTAGAAAGTAGTTAAAAGAATGCACCCGTCATATTTTAAACCATATATATCATACGTGATAATGATTTTAATCGCGGTGCAGTCTGTGTTTTTTTCGCAAGAAGAGATTGAAGGAAACTTAATTGAAAGTTCTTTTAATATATCACTAACTGAGTCTATTACCCCGCTAAAAGCTCCTGAAAGCTCTAATTTATTTGAGGAGGGTAATAGCCAAACTTTAATTGATAATTGTAATTTTTGTTGCTGCTGTCAGTTATTTTTAAATACAGATTCTTCTTGTAATATTTTACAAGCAATAGAATATTTCCCTACCTACGCCTTAGTTTCCCCTGAGCTAAAAGGCTATATCTCGGTGCCATTCCGCCCACCTAAATACGCCTAAATTTTATAGAAAATTAAGAAAGGTCAAATGTTAATGACCTAAATATCACATATAAATTTATAGGAAAGTATACATGGCACTTAATACCTGTGTGCATCGCAAGATAGCAATTTTAAGGTGTGTAACACCTCGGCTTAAATATATCGCGTTTCTCGCTTTGTCACTTTTTACATTTAATGTTTATGCCTTTGAGAAGCAGTTAAACCTTCAAGAGGCAATTCAGTGGACGCTTAAACAAAATCCAGAACTTAAAATATTTGATTTCAAGCAAACGGCATTAATTGGACGAGAACAAATCGCAAGTTTAAATCCTGCTTATGAACTAGAGCTTGAAGCTGAGAACTTTGCAGGCTCAGGTGAATTTAATACATTCGACAGTGCTGAATTAACAGTCGCTCTATCTTCGGTTATCGAAATGGGAGATAAACGCTCAGCGCGGATTGGAATTGTTTCAAAATCAAGAACACTACTCACTGCTGAAAAAGAAGTCTCTGCGCTTAATTTAATGGCTCAAGTCACTGAGAAGTACGTGGAAGTACTTGCAGCCCAACAAAGAGTTATATTGGCAGAAAATGCTTTGAGCTTAGCACAAGAAACCTTAGAGATTGTATCTCAGCGTAACCGCGCAGGTGCTACTCCTGAGGCTGAAGTGAAACGCTCAAAAGCAGTTATTGCTCAGGCTAACCTCACCCTTCAATCTGAACAAAAGCGCTTGGAATATCTAAAGCTTTCTTTATCAGCTTACTGGGGAGAAACATCAGTGTCATTCTCTAGAGTAACTGGAGATCTGTTTCAGTTTGGCAATGATAGTGATTTTAGTAGTCTCTTTGCGAAATTAGAGAAAAACCCTGCTATTCAAGTTTATGCAAGTGAGCAGCGACTAAAAGAGGCCGAGTTACAGTTGGCTAAAACAGAGTCAACGGCCAATATCAAATGGTCTGTTGGTGTTAGGCGCTCTCAAGAAGCCAATGATACGGCACTGGTCGCTGGCTTTAGCTTACCTTTGTTTGCTGAAAAGCGAAATTCTGGCGCAATCGCTAGTGCGCTAGCAGAGCGTGACCAAGTTGCCATAGAGAAAGAGGCGACTAAGTTAAGATTTAGAAATCACTTACTACGAGCATACTCCAATAGAAAACAAGCCATATTAACAGCTAATTCATTAAAGCAGTCGGTTATCCCAATGCTTGAAGATGCACTGGAAGATACTCAAGACGCCTATCAAAAAGGTCGATATGGATATCTTGATTATGTATCGGCTAGACAAGAGCTGTTAAATGCTCGGCGAACCCTTATTGACGCGGCATCTGCTGCCCTAATTTATGGCGCAGAGATAGAAAAACTAACAAACGAAGCGCTGTCACTCTAAATAAACATCACTTTAAGTTTAATAACAATTTATTGATTCAGTGATTAACTGAATCGTTTAGGAATTCAAAATGAAAAACTATTTACTCGCACTATTGATTTTTATTGGGTATCTATCACCCATTCAAAGTGTTTTCGCTAGTGAAGATGAACATGAAGGCGAAGAAGGCATAAGCAAAATCGACAATAACATGGCAAAAAAGGTTGGTGTTGAAACAGCCTATTTAGCTTCAAAAACGTTGAACCAAACTATCCCTGTATACGGCTCTACGACGATAGGCGCTGAACAATTATTTCAAGTTAGCGCTAGATATAACGGCGTTATAAAGACAATAAACTTCACTGTTGGTGATACGGTAAAAAAAGGCGATCTATTAGCCGTTATTGAATCTAATGAGAGCTTAAATACTTATAAAATAACATCGCCTGTTTCTGGGACTGTTTTACAGCGAAATGGAAATATTGGCGGTATCACGCAAAACACTAGCTTGTTTGAAATCGTCAAATTTGACACCTTGTGGGCTGAATTTAAGGTGTTTACCAGCCAATATAATCAAATCAAAGTCGGTCAGCATGTTGATATTGAGCAAGGTGAACACGCATTCAGTTCAGTCATCACTAATATTATTCCAGCTAAAGATCAGCCTTATGTTTTAGCACGGGTACGATTAAACAACACTGAGTTAAAGCTAACGTCAGGTCAATTATTAAAAGGCAACGTAAAGATAAACCAATTTGAGGTGGATTTAGCGGTCGAGAAAGTTGCCATACAAGAGCTAGATGGACAATTAGGTGTCTTTGTAAAAGAAAATGAAGAGTACGAGTTTGCACCACTTGTCCTTGGTCGTTCAGACAAAAACTATATCGAGGTCATTGATGGCCTCAGTAAAGACGCTGAATATGTAAACAAAAACAGTTATCTGATTAAAGCAGATATCTTGAAATCTGAAGTAGAAGACGACGATTAGGAGACGCAATATGATTGAATCAATTTTGCGTCTTGCAATAAATAGGCGCTATTTAGTATTAAGCTTGCTGATGGTAATCATCGGCGTTGGTATGTGGAGTTATCAAAAACTTCCCATTGATGCTGTTCCAGATATAACAAACGTACAGGTACAAATAAATACCTCTGCCCCCGGTTATTCACCTTTAGAAGCGGAGCAAAGGGTAACTTTTCCAGTAGAAAACGCATTAGCTGGACTACCAAAGCTGTCTCACACCCGCTCTCTTTCAAGATATGGTTTATCCCAGGTGACCGTTATCTTTGAAGAGGGAACCGATATTTATTTCGCACGCAACTTAATCAATGCAAGATTAGCTGCGATAAAAGGCGTTATTCCCTCTGGCTTAGAGCCAGAGATGGGTCCTATTTCCACAGGGCTTGGTGAAATATTTATGTATACCGTACAAGCTTCTCCTGACGCTAAAATGCCTAATGGAGAGCCTTATACCGCTATTGCCTTAAGAGAAATACAAGACTGGATCATTAAACCGCAATTGGCTCAAGTTAAAGGCGTCATTGAGGTCAACAGCATCGGCGGCTATAACAAGCAGTATCATATAACGCCGAAACCCGAAAAATTACTTTTTCATCAGGTAAGCTTTGAAGACGTTTCTGATGCATTACGTAAAAATAATGATAACCGTGGCGCGGGTTATATTGAGCAAAACGGACAACAAGTGTTAGTGCGCTCCATCGGGCAACTTGCGACAATGGATGAAATCCTCAATGTCATCATCAAAAAGAACGATGGTATTCCTGTAAAAATAAGTGATGTTGCCAATGTTGCTATAGGCAAAGAACTTAGAACAGGGGCTGCTACTCGTAATGGCATTGAGACAGTGCTTGGTACAACCATGATGCTGATTGGTGAGAATTCTCGCACCGTTGCTTTAGAAGTGGAACATAAGCTCAGCGAAATACAAAAATCTCTGCCAAAGGGCATTACCGCAGAGCCTGTTTACGACAGAACAACGTTAGTAGATAAAGCGATTGCAACCGTTACCAAAAACCTCGTTGAAGGTGCGCTTTTAGTTATTGTTGTGTTATTTATTCTACTTGGAAATTTACGTGCAGCTCTCATTACCGCTGCTGTTATCCCTATTTCCATGTTAATGACAATCACAGGTATGGTGCAAGCAGGAGTATCTGCCAATTTAATGAGTCTCGGCGCATTGGACTTTGGCTTGATAGTGGACGGGGCTGTAATCATCGTTGAAAACTCTGTCCGTAGGTTAGCACAGGCCCAACACAACGGTCATAGGCAAGACTTAAGAGAACGCCTAAATACCGTTTTTGAAGCCACTTCAGAAGTGATACGTCCAAGCTTGTTTGGTGTGGCAATTATCACTGTTGTTTACATCCCCATTTTCACGCTAACTGGCGTTGAAGGGAAAATGTTCCACCCTATGGCGGCAACTGTCGTTATGGCGTTAATTTCCGCAATGATCCTTTCAGTTACACTGGTTCCTGCTGCTGTAGCTGTGTTTATGAAAGGTAAAATCAGCGAAAAAGAAAGTGTAGTTATTCGTTCAACCAAGTCTATTTATGAACCATTGTTAAAAATGGCGATGAAATTTCGTTGGATTATTGTTTCATTCTCAACGCTGTTAATGGGGTATAGCCTTTGGTTAGCAACTACGCTTGGGACAGAATTTGTTCCTCAATTAAATGAAGGTGATATTGCACTACAGGCATTAAGAATTCCATCGACTGGCCTAGAGCAATCAGTAGAAATGCAAGAAGTACTTGAGCAACGTATTAAAGCGTTTCCTGAAGTTGATAAAGTATTCTCGCGCATTGGCACACCAGAAGTAGCAACCGACCCAATGCCACCGAGTATTGCTGATATCTTTGTTATTTTAAAACCACGTAAAGAATGGGCCGAACCTTCAAAACCAAAAAGTGAATTAGTTGAAGAAATGGAAAAAGTACTGAAAAACATTCCAGGCAACAACTATGAATTCACTCAGCCTATTCAAATGCGTTTCAATGAATTGATTTCTGGCGTTAGAGCTGATGTCGGCATCAAAATATTTGGTGATGATTTGGATCGGTTATTACTTACCGCAAAAGATATTCTAAATATTGTGAAAACCGTGGATGGTGCCGCTGATGCTCGAATAGAACAGGTCACAGGTGTTCCATCTTTATCAGTAATTCCTAAACGAGAAGCGCTTGGTAGGTATGGATTGAACGTTACCGAATTGCAAGACTGGGTTGCCACTGCGATTGGCGGTGAATCTGCGGGGATCATTTATGAAGGTGACAGACGGTTTGAGTTAGTTGTTCGCCTACCAGAGCAAATAAGAACGGATATCGATAGCTTGAAGCACCTGCCGCTTCCACTTGAGAATGGTAACTATGTGCCAATTGAAGAAGTTGCAGAGCTTAAATCAGAGTCTTTACCCGCGCAGATTAGCCGAGAGAACGGAAAAAGAAGAGTTGTGGTTACCGTCAATGTTCGTGGTAGAGATTTAGGCGGTTTTGTAAAAGAAGTTAAAGCTAAAATTAATCAGGAAGGAGAAATTCCAGCAGGATACTGGCTTGATTATGGTGGAACGTTTGAACAACTAGAATCAGCAAGTAAGCGATTAAGCCTAGTTGTACCGATAACATTGGTTGTTATCCTAGGTATTTTGATTATAGCATTTGGTTCATTAAAAGATGCATTAATCATTTTCAGTGGCGTGCCTTTAGCATTAACAGGGGGCGTATTTTCACTTTATTTAAGAGACATGCCCTTATCAATTTCGGCAGGTGTCGGCTTCATTGCATTGTCAGGTGTCGCAGTATTAAATGGCTTGGTTATGTTGGCTTTTATTCGAGATCTTTGGCATGAAAAAGGCGACCTATACGTAGCGATCATTGAAGGTGCCATCATTCGTTTAAGACCTATTTTAATGACGGCACTGGTCGCAAGTTTAGGTTTTATTCCAATGGCGTTAAACACTGGAATTGGTGCAGAAGTACAACGACCACTAGCAACAGTTGTTATCGGCGGTATTGTATCTTCTACCATTTTAACTTTGTTTGTATTGCCTATTTTATATCAATGGGCGCATGGCGCTGAGAGTAACAAACAGCAATCCGACGAAATCTAAAAGCAAAAAAGCAGCTTAATTACTAAGTTATGCCTAATTAAGCTGCTTTTTATATTGTATGCTCCAAAATTTTATTGATAAAACTTACTCTGCTTCATCCCTACAATTTTCATTTAAAAACTCAAACTCTATCGTCGTATGCGATAAATGATAGGAAGATAATTTAGCTGCAACCTCTTGTTTAAGCTTAATTAATTCTTTAACGTCAAAGTTGTCACTCAGCTCAAGGTGCGCTGTTAAAACGTGACTTTCACCATCCAGTGACCAAAAATGCATATGGTGTATACCATTTACTTCAGGAAATTCAATTAATGACTGCTTAATACGCTCTTGGGTCTCTTTATCGGGTGCAGCTTGAAGAAAAAGCACCAATGTTGATTTAAGATTTTTGAAAACGTTAAATAAGATAAACAGCGTAAACCCTATTGATAATAGAGGATCTAATATCGGCAGTTCAACGAACAACAATACAATAGAGACTATAAGAACGGCAACCCAACCGAGTACATCTTCAAGTAGGTGCCATGTCAGCACTTTTTCATTTAGTGTTTCACCCGCTTTTAATTTGAATACCGCATAACCATTTACGGCAACACCGAGTATGGCTAGCCCTAACATCCCCTCAACTACAGGCATTTCAGGATTGGACAGCTTAGGTATTGCTTCAAATAAAACCCAAATAGAGCCGATAATCAAAACAATACTATTTACCAATGCACCAAAAAGTGTAAGTCGGCGATAACCATAGCTGAATTTGTCTGATGCTTCTTTATCTGAAAAACGACTTAAAATCCACGCAAAACCTATTGAAAGACTATCACCAAGATCGTGAACGGCATCCGCCATTATCGCCGTACTGTTTGTGAGCCAACCACCTATAAATTCGATAATGGTAAATATCACATTAAGGAAAAATGCCCAACCAATCCGGTCGTCTTTACCATGCTGATGACTGTGACTATGGTTGTGCATTTTGTACCTCCAGTACTTTTTTATTTCTTATTTTTGATACATTCATATTAATCAAATGTCGGATCACTCGTTGATACAACCAACGTTTTACACCTGATAGATTAGTACCTTTTTCGAGATAGAACTTATCTGGTGAATCATAAAGCCCAAAGTCGTCATGAATACCTTCTTTTTGAATATAGGTATCCTCTCCACGCCAATCCGTACCGGGTGAAGATAAGCACTTTGTTGCAACACCATAACCACAAAACTCATCTTTTGCTTGGCTAAATTTCTGCTGTAGTGAGCTTAAGTATTGCTCATCCAATATAAAGCCCTCTAAGTTTATCCAACGCCCTTCAAAGTAAACTTCTACCCAACTATGAATGATGTATTTAGGTGCTAACCAAAATACAAGCTTAGGATAGCACCTTTTTATAGTTGCTGATCAATGGTAAAACCTTGGAAACGACACTGGATACCTAGTCCACGCAATAGTGCCATTAACAGATTACCCTTAGTATTACATTGTCCATAACCATCTGCTAGCACATCGCTTGCTGAAATATCATCACTCTTGTTATAGCCAAACATTATTTCATCTTTTACAAACTGATAAGCGGCACCAATTTTGTTGAAATTATCCAAATTTTTCCACCCTCGTTGATCGATCAGGGATTGGATATCTTTGTGTTCAAAATTAACGATATTCGTATTGTTTAAATATTTCTCAGTCATTTTTATATATCCCTTTCGTTGCATACCTATACTATAGATCCTATAGTAACTATAGAGTCAAATGTCTGGGGGAAATTGATGAAAATAGGCGAATTGTCAAAAAAATCGGGCTGTTCAATACAAACGATTAGATATTATGAAAGAGAAGGATTACTGTTAAATCCAAACCGTTCAGAAGGTAATTTCAGGCTGTATGATAGTAAAGCACTTAAACAATTGGAATTCGTAAAGCATTGTCGCAGCCTAGATATATCACTCAATGATATTAAACGTCTTATCGAATTAAAAAATAAGCCAGAAGAAAGCTGCTCTAGCGTTAATGCATTAATTGATCAGCAACTTGCACTAGTGAATAAACGTATGAAAGAATTAAGGGCGCTTAAAGCTGAATTACAACAGATGGCAAGTGCTTGTGGTTCAGACAATACAATTGAAGCGTGCGGCATCATCAAATCATTGGATAGCTAAACTAAATATAACTTTAGATTAGTAGTATTCACAAAGGCAATAATGTAAACCATTGGCAAATTAGCACAATCATTAAATTTAAATGTAGAAACCATTCGTTTTTATGAACGAGAAGGGCTGATTACACAACCTGAAAAACCAATATCTGGTTATAGACAATATGACGAAACAATAGCAGGACAACTTAGGTTTATCACAAAAGCCAAAGCGCTCGGCTTTACGTTAAGAGAAATAAAATCGCTAATGTCTATGGACAGCAACTGCACTCAAGTTGAGCTATTAAGCCGACAAAAGTTAGCAATCATTCGAGACAAAATTAATGACCTTCAACGTTTAGAGAAAGTAATTGTGGATATGACAAATACCTGTATGCAAAACGAAGATCCAACACATTGCCCCATAATTGATTCATTAAAATGATTGACTCCGTACTTATATACGGAGTTTAGAATGATGGTAATATCAACCAATAGACTTTCAAATGATAAATAAAATATTAGACAGAGTAGGCTCTAGTGGCGTTTGGCTAGCGGCACGGCCTGCTTCCCTGCAT
This sequence comes from Pseudoalteromonas carrageenovora IAM 12662, assembly GCF_900239935.1. Lineage (NCBI taxonomy): Bacteria > Pseudomonadati > Pseudomonadota > Gammaproteobacteria > Alteromonadales > Pseudoalteromonadaceae > Pseudoalteromonas > Pseudoalteromonas carrageenovora. Next base: position 1,800,242 of record NZ_LT965928.1, on the reverse strand, counting down.
TAAGGTCACTTGCATCGGCATTAGGACTAGGCTTCTTCTCTCACTTCGAAGGAATAGCTGTAAATACGCTTTTACCTATTTTTGCATCTTTGGAACTATTGGTAAACTTATACAACTGGCACAAAAATAAAAACCATACCAGAGCTGTCTTCAGCATTCTAGGGCCTGTAGCAGTGCTATTAACGCTTTATCCTCTTTGGCTATATGATTGAAGCACATACCTATTTTACTTTGGTATTTGCTTAATGGTCGTTATGTCGGTTTTGGATATCGTAAAACCAGTAAGGGAGCAAACATGCAACGTATGGCTAATTGCCGTCGTTGAAACGATTAACGGTCAATGTCTGCTTTTCGCTCATAGCAGTCTGCCTGATGAAGTCTAAACTTATTCACTTAAACTGTGAGATCTGATATGAGCTAGTACAGCTGATATGCTATTTACGACAAAGTCGCTCGGTAATTAGAGCGACATAATCCCTTGGTAATCACACTAGTACATCATCATGTTTTTAAATTAAAGCTGTTGTTTACTTAACAAACATCCAAATACCGGCAGCGATCATAAACAGGTTTTCTGTTAGGGAGATAAACCCTAGTGGTACGTTACTGTCACCGCCTACACACGCACATTTTAACTCTCGTTTATCTATATAGACTGCTTTTATCACTGAAACAGCACCAACCCCACCTATGAACAATGAAATAGGGGCAATAATATAGGCTGGTAATCCGGCTATCATTCCAATGCCAACAAATGCTTCTAAAAATGGGTAAACATAGGCGTACCTGACTACTTTCATAGCGACTAAGTCATAGGTTATAAATGAATTAGTAAAGCTAAATAAGTCTTGAAGCTTTTGTATTGCTAACACTGCCATTGTTAGGGCTACAAACAGTTCAGCGGTTTGCATTGATAATAAGCTATTATTCGCTGCAAAACTAAATGCCACACTAAGCAAAAAACTAACCGAAAAAATCGCAATCACGGGCGTGTAAGTTGTACCTTCTTGCCCAGCTTTTGGCTTATCAAAGTAATCGAGTAAGTCGTCATAGCCACCTATACGTTTATTATCAATAAATGTTTGAGGTGTAGTTTCTACACTGTGTTGTTTTTTAAATTCATCTGTTTGCTCTCGAGAAGTTAATAGCTGATCATCAACTGTATATCCCTCTCGCTCTAGTAGGTCTTTTGATTTTAAACCAAACGGACAAATATGCTCATCTGTGGCCATTCTAAAAAGTTGGGCTGATTTACTCATGTTTAGCTCCCTTTTATGTATTGGTATAAAATTTTACTTAGCATTAAAATCCGGTACGGTCCTAGATTGTGCTTGCTCCTGAGTTTCTGCTAGGCCATTTTTCTCTATATCCTTTAGTAACCACTGCATTTCTTTAATCTCACGACGCTGTGCCTCAATAATATTTGTTGCAAGCTCTTGGACTCGCTTATCTTTGATTTTTGCCCTTTCACTGGTGAGTATTGCAATTGAATGATGTGGGATCATCGCCGACATCCATGAGCTATCATCAACAGTCGCTTGTGATCGAACTAAAAATAAACTTCCCGCAAATACGGTAACACTAGCAATGAGTACTGTTATATTTTTCTTTTTATCTTTATACATATTGAGCATGAAAAGTAGCATTATCACTGCCATCATGGCTCCCATATAAAGCGCCATATAAGTGCGAGTTTCACTAAAAAAAACATGACTTAGCTGATAAGTATTCAAATACATCAGTACAAACATGACTAATGTTGATGTGGCTATCATTAAGAAAAACTTTAAATACTGCGACATTAGATGGCTCCTTTCTATCATTTACTTTGTATATCATTTATACCAATGGGTAATTCTTACAGGTTATTAGGCGTAAACCCACTATATATTTAATCATTGAATCAATGTTTAATATTACATCAAGAGTTGTGCCATAAGTGTTAAAACTGCTCAGCGTATTTGCTAATATGCTTATAAGTATTTTGCTGTAAATCGTGCGTAAGCATTTCAATATTATATTTATAAAAGCGATCGCCCATTTCCATACCTGGCGTACCAGCAGGCATAGCGGGAACAGAGAGCCCTATCGTCTTTTCAGGATGTTGTTCAGCTAAAAACTGTTTTATATGTTTGGCGGGAACATGACCTTCAAATACAAATCCATCGGCTGAAACGGCTGTATGGCATGACCGCATATTTGATTTTATTTGATACTGAGATTTAATCGTCCCCATGTCATTGACGTTAATTGCTTTTGTTTGAATATTGTTTTCGCTCAAATGAGCAATCCACTTATTACAACATCCACAATTTTTACTTTTATAAACGGTAAGCTCAATTTTAGGTTTTTCTGAATTCTCATAAGTTATTAATGCTTTATGTTGTTTTTCGATACTTATCGCCGAAAATGACATAGTTAATGATAAAAATAACGCTGAGGTAATGTAGATTACTCGCATTCTTAACTCCTTAATTTGACCAATGAATATGAGTGATTTTCCAACCTGTATCGGTGTTTTTTAATGTGATTGATTCCATTCCCATAGACTTAATATCTTTTCCTTTGTACTTTCCTTGAGTTTTACTTCTTGAAATTGAGTAAGCTATGTCTCCATTTGTGTAAACTTGATGCTCTAGTAGTTCACTATTAACAGCACTTAAGAATTTCATATCCGCTATCATATGATGTTTCGCGTATTCATCTGCAGAACGCTCAACACTTCCGCCTTCAAAAATGATGACATCGTCGGCCAGTAATTTACGTGCAGCTTCGCGATTACCTTGTTTTAGAGATGCATGAAATAGGCTGACTGTTTTTGCAGCCTCGCTATCAACATTGACAAAGGCCTTGCCTTTTTTTGAATATTTTTCATCGTCATGTGCACTAACAGTAAAAGAACTAACAGTGCTAAAAATTAGTAGCAATAAAATTTTTAAATTAAAGGATTTAATTAACATACGTTTCCCTTTTTATTAATCGTTAAATAGGCGGACCAACAAGTGTGGTAAATACACTTGTTGTAATAAGTACAAACAGGGCAATTACTATTTCAACAGTAATCGAGCGTTTTAATATACTTATATGGTGTTGTTGAGTGATTTGCGGGACTAAAAAAAGCTTATGCCATGCACCTAGGAGCAGCATCGCGCTGACGAGTAACAGCTTTAATAAAATTAGTTGCCCATAATCTGATGTAAACAATGCAGAAAATGACTCTAGGTACTGCAGGAGCAGAGTTAAGCCCGAAATAAGTAGTACAAATACAATAACAATAGCGAGTTGACCAAAGTAATGCATTAACCGCTTTACTTCACTGGTAGGTAGTAAAGTGCAGCTTTTGTAAAGCGGCCACAATGACCCTAACCAGCTCGCAATGGCAATAAGGTGAAAGGTTAAAATACTTTTCACTAACCCATTTTCGTTTGCACTGTGCCCAGTAAAAGTGAAGCTATAAGCGATAAACCCAAGCATGATTAGTATAACGGCATCGTTTTTATAACCTGCTACGTTATCATCTGATTCCACATTCCACATACATGCGCTAATTAGAGCAATAATAAGCGCTGGTATTCTAAACCTTGCTTGGTCACCTATGACTGATTGCCAAACAATTTCAAGCATAAAGGGGTCAAACATTCCCATAAAGCCTAATTCAGCCATTGCTCCAGCTTCTATAGGTACTTGTAAAAGTGCAGCAATACTACCTGTAACTACACACGTAATTTGCCAACGTTTTAAGAACTGATGAAAGCTAATTAAGTGATGCCCTGCAACATTGCTGTTGCCACACATAAAGCGCATTAATAAAGTGCCCGCAAGCCCTACAATTGCTATATAGCTTGCTAGTTTTAATAATAGTAAGAGCACTGACCATTCACTTAATTGCATGATGTTGCTACTTAATGATTATGTTTGCTGTGGGTATTAGATTGTTCTTGCATCATCTTATGCGATTCATTTTTATGTACCATAAATCTAAACGTGCCAGTCATTTTATGTCCATCACCACCCAGTGCTGTCCATTTAACCGTGTAAGTGCCTTGGGCTAGGCTCGGTAATGACCAATTAAAGTCTGTGCTTGGGGTGGCGCTGGGTTTGAAATCAAAGTTTATTGTTTTATTTTTTTCATCTTTGATGATGACTTTTGCTAGCCTTACTTCACCACTAAAAATTAACGAAAGTTCCTCTGGTCCTTGCATTAACATGGCTTCTTGTGCAGGTATTGATTGCTTGAGTGATATATGCGCTGATGCGGAAAATGTAAGCACTAAACCTAAAATGGCTACTGCAGAGTTAAAAAACTTCATAATTACCTCTTATTTAAAATGATTAAAACCAAAATTTAATACCCGCAACAAATGCGGTGTTGTTGCTACTTTGTCCACTTGATGTGGCATAGTCGGCGGTATTGCCAAATTTATTGCCCCATTCAACGCCAATATAGGGCGCAAACTGGCGTGTAAATTCATAACGAACCCTAAAGCCAATCGCGCTGCTTGATAGGCCACTTCCAAGCTCGTTTTGTTTATCGTTTTTGCCATAAAGTGTAATTTCGGCTCGCGGTTGTATAATTAGCTTTTGCGTGAGTAGTAGTTCGTACTCTGCCTCTAACGTAAATGCGGTATTGCCTCGCTCACCTACGTATGCTGTCATATCAAGTTCAAACCAATAAGGGGCTAAACCTTGTAAGCCAAAAGCCAACCATTGCCGATTTTCACCTTCTTTATTGTAATCAAGACGAACACCTGCTTGAGTATCCCAATATGCTGATACGGCGTGACCCCATAAAATATCGGTTTGGTTTTCTTCAATACTTCCTTCGCTGAAATCACCCTCGGTTTTAATTACCAATCGATCAAAGGTAGTGCCGTACCATGCTTGTAAGTCAAATACACCTGCGTTTGCTTGCTCGTTATATTCAAGACGATCGCCTAGTAATGCGTAAAATGGATGCTCATCAGCGAGTGTTAATCGCTCATTGCCCTCAAGCGCATATGGGCCTTCTGTTAAAGTTGTTCCCGCAGAGTAAGCATGGGGGTCTCTTGCATCTTTAGGTGCACTTCCTCCTTGTGGTTGCATCTTAGCGCTATTCATTTGTGCCATTTCACTTTGCGCTAATAAAGGGAAACTAATTAATGAAGCCCCAGTTAACATTAATAAACTAAATGATTTAGATAGTTTTAATTGTTTCATGATACGACTACCTCTCTAAACATGCCGGCATCCATATGGAATAATAAATGGCAATGCCAAGCCCAGCGCCCTACATCGTGAGGGGTGGTTAAAAAGCTGATTCTTTGTGCGGGTTGAACAGGTATTGTATGACGTCGCACTTGCACATCACCTTGCTCGTTTTCTAAATCACTCCACATACCATGCAGATGCATAGGGTGCGTCATCATGGTATCGTTTTGTAAAATAACTCTTAAACGTTGGTTATGCTTCATATGCACTGGCGTGCTTTTACCAAATTCTAAGCCATCAAATGACCAGCTATAACGTTCCATATTTCCGGTTAAATGCAACTCAATTTCAGCTTCTGGCTCTTGCTGGTTAGTGACCCCTTCAAGTGAGTGTAAATCTGCAAGTGTTAAAACACGGCGACCATTTTTACGTAAACCAATACCAGGATCATCAAGATTTGTTCTAGGCATATCAACGCGCATATCAACTGAAGCTCCATACTCCGTTTTGGCATGACGCACTTTAGGGCTGGCAACTGCCAATGGGTTTTCAGACATACCATGTTTGCTATGATCCATCGCCATTGCACCGTGCTCCATAGCGCTATGATCCATTTCTTTAGAGTTCATACCTGACATGCCAGCCATACCTGCCATTGCAGAATGCTCACCGCCGTGGGTCATATTGCCCATCATATCGGTCATCGTTAACCATTCAACAGGGTCAAGTGCAGGTACTGGCGCATCAATATTAGGCGAGCTTGATAAAGTTCCTTTTGCGTAACCAGAGCGATCCATACTTTGAGCAAAAATCGTATAGGCATCATTTTTAGGCTCAACAATTACGTCGTAGGTCTCACCAGGGCCGAATCTAAATTCATCAACTGTCACTGGTTCAACGTTTTGCCCATCAGCTTGTACAACTGTTAGTTTTAGTTCTGGAATACGAACGTCAAAAAAAGTATTGCTTGAGCCATTAATAAACCTAAGTCTTACTTTTTCTCCAACTTTAAACATTCCTCGCCAATTTGACATTGGCGTACTACCGTTCATTAAAAAGGTCATTGCTGATGCAGATAAGTCAGCTAAATCTGTAGGATTCATTCTCATTTGATTCCACATTTTGCGGCGTTGCAAAGCATTCGAAACACCGCTATTTGAAACGTCATCAAAAAATTCTGGAACAGTGGGCTGATTGAAGTTAAATACATCACTCTGTATTTTTAATTTGCGGAACAGCGCCATTGGGTCATCATCAGTCCAATCAGATAATTGAATAACATGCTCGTTATCTGCACTAATAATATCTTTTTCTCGCGGTTCAATAATTAATGCACCGTACATGCCAGTCATTTCTTGAAAGCCACTATGTGAGTGATACCAATATGTACCGCTTTGTTGTAATTTAAATTTATAAACAAAGGTTTCGCCAGGCATAATGCCTTTAAAACTGATACCAGGTACGCCATCCATTTGGTACGGTAAAATAATGCCATGCCAATGAATTGAACTCGGTACTGATAACTTATTTGTTACTCTAATAGTAACGTCATCGCCTTCTTTGAGGCGCAAGGTAGGGGCGGGTATAGAGCCATTGATAGTTGTCGCCATACGTACTACGCCAGTAAAGTTAACCGGCGATTCATCTATAACCAGATCAATTACTTTGCCGCTAAGTTCGGGCACAGTGCCTGTTATTGTTCCTGTTACTAAAGATGATGCAGCATGTAATACACTCGGAAAAGCAGCAAGTACACCTCCTGCAATTAAGCCTTGAACAAATCGTCTTCGTGGTGTGCTAACCTGTTGTGATGACTTTTTAAACCCCATTTCCTTACTCCTTCATACCAGAATATGTATTGAGTATAGAAAATAGACCTGTCTTAAACATGACGCGAACATTACAAAGTTGTAATGTTGGTGTCATGTTGCTGTAGTGACAGATACTGCATAATATTTGCAGAGGTAGTTGTTAGGACTTTAATGAAGGAATTGTATGCGCTTATTAGTTGTTGAAGATGAATCAAAGACAGGAGATTATTTAAAACAGGGGCTAAGTGAAGCTGGTTTTCAGGTTTCTTTGGCGCGCAATGGACTTGACGGTCATCACCTAGCAATGACCGACTTATTTGATGTAATAATACTTGATGTCATGTTACCTGACGTATCCGGTTGGAAAATTTTACAGTCGCTACGTGAAGCAGATAACAAAACCCCAGTACTATTTTTATCTGCTCGCGATAGTATAGACGATAGAGTAAAGGGGCTCGAACTTGGTGCTGATGACTATTTAATAAAGCCTTTTGCTTTTGCTGAAGTTTTAGCAAGAGTACGCACTCTTATTCGCCGTGGTGTAGTACAAACAGTTGACGATATACTGATAGTTGCTGATTTAGAAATGGATATTCCAAAGCGAAAAATACAACGTGCAGGCAAGCGTATTTTATTGAGTAATAAAGAGTTTAGCTTACTTGAACTATTGTTACGGCGCGAAGGTGAAGTACTGCCACGTTCGTTAATTGCTTCTCAAGTATGGGATATGAATTTTGATAGCGACACCAATGTGATTGATGTTGCCATTCGTAGGCTAAGAGCAAAAGTTGATGATGACTTTACTGTTAAATTAATTCATACGGTTCGTGGTATGGGCTATAAATTAGAGGTTGAAACTGATGGCTATTAAGTCACGGCCTTTATCACTTACGATGCGTGTTGTGTTGTTTGTCGCTGTAACCGTTATTGCGTGCTTAACTTTAGTTGCCACCTTAATAAATAGTTCGATAAAACATCATTTTTTCCAGCAAGATAGTAGTGAACTGCATGTTATTAATCAATCTATTGAATTAGTTTTAAGACAACAGTATAAATCAAACCTGAAACTTAAAAATGAATTATCTAACGCTGTAGCGGGTCATCACGGTGTTTACTATCAGGTAAATACCGCAAAAGGAGAGCTCATTTTTCAAAGTTCTGAACGAGATTTTAGTGATTTTGTAATGAGTGCTAATGCTTCAGCTGGCTTTAACCGTAACAACATTACCTCATGGCAAAATGATACCCACACCTACCGAGCTCTGGTGAGTAATTTAAGTACTGGGCAACAGCAATACAAAATTACTACAGCGATAGACATGAGCTTTCATTTACACTTTCTCAATCAATTTCAACAAAGTCTTTGGGCTATTATGTTTGGCTCTGCGGTACTCATTTTATTGGTGGCTTGGTTTGCTATACATCAAGGATTGAACCCTTTACGAGGTTTGAGTCAGAAAATGCATGACATCCAAACTAATAAGATGGATGTAAGGCTTGATGAAAATAAAGTGCCTATTGAGCTTGTTAATATGGTGCAGTCGTTTAACTCGATGCTCGACAGGCTCCAAAGTGAATTTATTCGTTTATCAAATTTCTCTAGTGATATTGCGCATGAGTTACGTACTCCACTAACAAATATAATCACTCAAACACAGGTTGGTTTATCTAAAAAAAGACAGTTGTTAGAGTATCAAGAATTATTGTTTTCTAATCTAGAAGAGCTGGAACGACTAACTAAGATGGTTAGTGATATGCTTTGGCTTGCAAAAACTCAGAATGGACTGGTTAAACCCGTTCAAAATACTCTAAAAAGCCATGATGAAATTGAAGCATTATTTGAGTACTTTGATGCTTTGGCTGAAGACTCATTGATTACATTTAAGAAAAAAGGTCAAAACCTTTGTTTTTATTGTGACAAATTACACTTTCGCCAATTATTATCAAACCTCCTATCCAATGCAATAAGGTATGCCCCAAAAGGCTCATCAATCACTGTAAACAGTGAAATGACCACCGCTGAAAAAATATGCATTTCAGTGATTAATACAGGGGAGAGAATACCTTCTGAGCATTTACCTTATTTATTTGACCGCTTTTATCGACCTGATAAGTCGCGGCAACGACACAGTGACGGAGCAGGTTTAGGGCTTGCAATAGTTAAAGCTCTAGCGCAAGCAAACGGTGGAGATATAGAGGTCAGTTCAAATAATCAAACTACCAGCTTTAAAGTTTATTTAAATTTAGTTAAAAGCTAATTATTAAAACCAATAACTCAATGTTTGCTTGTAGCTCTTTGGCGAAGTTCAGCTAAGTGCCAGAAGCGGACGCTGAGCATCTTTATCATGCTCATTGCAAGACGCGCCACCAAGTTCCTTTATAGTTCATTTTCCCGTGCTTGTATTACTGACATTACTTTTGCCAATACACTTGGAATACCAGTACCTTTGAGATATTCAACACTTATTGGGCGACTGGTAAGTTCATAAAATAGTTCATGAAATGGACTTTGTTTTTCAATGATGACAGAAGGTAGCTCATAGCCATCATCGTTAAACTGGTCAGCTGTAATATCAATAATGTAATCTTGGCATACTAGCCATGCATGTGTCTGGTTTGAGTTATCCCCTAACCCATGTCCACAAACATAGTCACTTTCTAGACTGTGATGCTTCAATAAATATATGCCAAGTAAATCAGTAGCATCTCCACAGCAGCCAGCAGGAAAGCCTGATGACAAATAAAAGCTAGTCATACTATGAAAGTCAGCCTTTTCAAATTGAGCTAGAATCTCTCGAATTTGATAGATCTTTTTTTCTATATTTTTATTCAATCGAAACTCCAAATTTCACTTGCGTTATAACTCGCCCTAAGCACTGTGTAAGAGTTGACAAAATCTAAAGTGAAACGAAACCGAGCCAACAAATACGAATTCTACTTTAAGGTCTTGTTATGTAACGTTGGCAAACGCCTTTTCTAATACGACATTTACACTGCCAGCGTGGCAACTGATAACACCAGTTATAAAGTGCGAATGCCCATTATCAGCTTCAAATTTATAGGAGTTATCAAAATCCAAGTATTCATCACCAGTTAATTCAATTTCAGTGTTAGATATTGCTTCATAAAGCTTTACCATAAAATTGAAAACACATGGATTTATATTAACAACTTCACCATACCACCCCAAAGTAGATCTAATAATAGGTTCTTCGCTGACTCGATATTTTTTGGGGATAGTTTCAATGGATTTATCTACCAATTCTGATGGAACCAAACACAAGTACAATAAATCAGTTGTAATAGGTGGTAACTCTTGTACTGGAATTAGTCTCAACTCATTTAACAACTCCTCTTGATGATGAAATACATTGCGCAGTGCTTTCAGTGCAATAAATTCATCCATATCAAAGAAATTAAACAGTTTAGCTTTTGTTAACTTGTCATTAAGGCTATGAATTGCATTTAATAAATTGAATAAAGTATCTAAATCAGGGGAAATGCAATGTGAATGATACAGCCTAAATACTCTTTCACTTGCAGGTACAATTACATTCATTGATACACCTTAAAATTGAGTTACATAATGCCTAAATTAGGTGCGCCCTAGGCGTCACCTGGATTTACTTGTTAGCTTCCTGCATGATTTCACCAAATGTTAGAAACTGCCTGATTGTAGGAAAATCCCACTCATTTAGCCCTAAAGACATCAGGTGCTTAAGGGCTCCATCTTCAGGACTATCGCTGAACTCATCTGGGTATGTACTGACAAACCAACTCCAGAAGACCTTTGCTTCGAGAGGAATTTCACCCGAAATATTTTGAAGCATTAGTATTGCATCAAGCATGAAATCAGATGTAAATCTCTCAATTGGAGCGATATTTATCTTTCCTTCAGGATCTTTATCTGCATGTTTGAAAAAATTATAAGGTTCATTGACAGTTCTTACATGCTTCCTGAATTCCTCTCTCGTCATGCCTTTTGGGTTCTTGACTACACTTACTATTCCTTGCTCTTTGCCCACATCAATTAACACCTGATGAGCAGATGCAATAACAGTATGAATCACTACAAAATCACGTAACTCAAAAAACAGAGTCACTGCTTCAGTAATCTGTCGTCTAGCAACTTCTATCTTGTCAATCCAAATTGGTTGCATGTTACTCCTTGGAAGCTAACAATTTAATATCGACCCATTGGGTCGTTTTTCTACCGAGCCGCGGGTCATTTTTATCATTGTACCAGTTCTACCACACTAACTAACTTGTTGCTGCAGATAAACTTTTAATCATTATAGAGATTATGAAAAAGGTAAAAACGACCAAATGGGTCGTTTTCCTGAATATAGGAGAAACACATAGCAATTGAACACAAAATCAGTGTTGAAAAATAATTTTCTAATGACCGCTATTCGCTCAAAACCGCCCTTAGAGCATTTAAATTAGCTCGTTTTGGGGCTGAAACGAGTTTGGATTTCCCAGTTTTCACTAGACACCGGCTATAATCTTAAAGTACAAAACGGAAGTAGACTTCCGATTTTAAGCCTATATTGCCATATTTCGGAAGTAAACTTCCGTTTCTAGGGCTTCAAAGGTAGTTAACAAAAATATACTTCTGTTTTTGATAGCAGTGTTAACCTAGATAGCTATATGAGCTACTTTTCAGGGGGTTTGGACTTCCCAGCTTTCACATCTTCGCGTGTCGAGTATATCTTACGCTTAATTATTCGCTTTTTAATTGTCGCAAAAACGCTTTCAGCAACTGTATTATCATGACAGTTCCCAGCTCGACTCATCGAAGGCGCAAGATTATGTTCTTTCAAAAATGCGAGATAGTCAGCGCTACCGTATTGACTACCTTGATAACTATGCACCATTACCTCTGCCTTCGGTTGACGTTGATATACAGCCATCAACAGTGCATTTATCACCAACTGCTTATTCATATTTTTATCCATCGACCAGCCCAAAATGCGCCGAGAGAATAAATCCATCACTGTTGCCACATATAAAAAACCTTCATAGGTTCTTATATAAGTTATGTCGCTCACCCACGACTTATTCTGCGCTGGCGAGTTAAATTGACGCGCTAATAAGTTATCTGCAATCCGCGATATCTTACCGCCTTTAAGATGGCGATGCTTATATCCAATTTGCGCTTTAAGCTTATCTTGTCGCATGATCTTCGCAACACGGTTTACGCTGATACGTGCCACCACTGGCCACATAAAACTCTTTAATGAGCTTCAACAAACGATTATCTTCAAGCGCTCTATCACTTAAAGGCTTTTTTAACCACGCATAAAAACCACTGCGATGCATTTTAAAAAGGCGGTACATCGCCGTGATAGAAAACTCATTTTGGTGATCACGAATGAAGCCGTACTTTACTCGGAGTTGCTGGCAAAGTACCTTGCGGCCTTTTTTAAAATATCCCGTTCCTCCGTGACACGTTTCAATTGTGCTTCTAATTTAGCAATCTTCAATTTTTCATCGGATGATTGAACGGCTTTAGGTTTATCTGATAATTGGCTCCGCCAGTGATATAGCGTTTTGGTAGAAATATCTAATCGTTCAGCGACTTCTGCAACTGAATATCCGCGCTCAGTAATTTGTTTAACAGCCGCTTCTTTAAACTCTTGGGTATAACGTTTGCCTTTGCTCATAAAACACCTCTTATTAGAAGTTACAATGTAACTTATTGGGTGTCTAGCAAACTATGGGAAGTCCAAAAAGCTATATAGCTCATTAGAGGAATTGCAAAAGGATCTGGACGAATGGATGATTTATTTCAATAATGACCGACCTCATCAAGGAAAAATATGATGTGCCAGAACGTCATTAGAAACTTTATTAGATGGAAAATTAATCTGGGCTGAGAAAAATTTAGCTCAAATCTAGACTGACAGTCACCGATTAAAATATGGGTAACTGCCAGATCAAGTCTGAGCTAGTACAATTAATCACACATATAAATTATTCTACTTTAACACCGAGCAGTTTTGTTAAACCTGTAATAAAGCCACGAGGCAGTACTTCAATGTTACTTTCTTTACATTTTATTTGCCCAGCTGGTGTTGAATACCAGTCATTATTATCCATGCATTCTTCAGATATAGCATAATTTAGTGTTTTACTCTCAGATTCTGTTAAGTTGCTTATCAACGAAGATTCTAAATTATAAGATTCATTTGATTGTTTGATTGGGCGTCTGTCTATCACAATATTTGCATGTTGTTTTAGTAAGTTGACCTCTTTTCTGTACCTGTTTCTCTCGGCTATAATTTGTCCAAACAAAGCTCTTACTGCAGGGTCTGTAATACGCTGGAGTAAAATATTATCGGATGGGAGTTTGCTGTTTGGTTTGGTTTTGTTATTTGCTCTTTGAACTCTATCTTTGCTTTTCTCAGCCCACGCTTCAATGAGTACACGATAGTGGTCGTTTCTTGTCGCTCTCAAAGCTTCATATCCTGGACCACTATTTAACTTGGAGTAATGACCTATCTGTGTTATTGAAAAGTTACAATTACCTAAAGCTGAATAGTTTCTCATGATTTCATTTAATTTTTCTAAATTTTTTTGAGTCCTAGTAGCCTTTCCATCCTTTAAATCAGCCAGAATATCGTCGATATTAATATTCATTAGCTCTCCAAATTCAAAGGCAAGGTTAATTTTGCTAAATTTATTACATTATTTTTGATTGCAGATATACCGGCAGACAAAAGTTTATTGTTTACAAGATATTCTTCAGCTTCAATATGATTTGCTACTTTTCTATAACCTTCCATTTTATCTTCAGGATCAGCAATTTTAGCCATTTTTCTCATCATTGCATTTACTGCGATTAACTGTTGATTTTCGTCAATTTCCATAAAAACTGGCTTGAAACCACTTTTCATAAGCACCCTACTTAATTGCATTGTGCGTTTATGTATTGCTGGTGTTTTACGAAGTTCATCTTTGAGATCCGGATAAAACTCAGCATCCTCGCAAAGTAATGATAAGTGTAAGAACTCTGATTTTGTTTCTATAAATTTCAGTGCCTTAGTAACATCTCTTTCATCGCCAACAGCAATTAATTTATCCTGTTTTTCATCATCTTTGCGTGTTTCTTCTATTCGAATAATTTTGTTTATAAGCTCAAAACAGGCCATCCAATCTTTAGTATATTCATCTGCTTCAACTTTTTGCTTTTCATATCTACGCTGTAAAACTTGAAGTTCATTATGTTTAATAAAAGGAATTCCTTGTTCTTCGGCAAAAAAACTTTCATCTTTTAAGTTATCTAATTCACCTTCGATTTCAATAAATAGGTTTGCGGCTTGGTGAGCTTTATAGCTGAGTTGATTGAATTGTGCATTAAGAGTTGGAAGGTAGCGTGCTTCAGTTATAAACCACCTACATCTAATACAGTTCTCTGGGCCATGAGGTACAGCAGCGTAAATACGGTTTTGGGCATATATTGCTTCAGTTAGTTCTTCTCCCCCATTCCAGCAGCCACCCAGTGAACTAGATTCACTAGATTTAACGGTATTACCGCCAACTAAGCATAGGCCTGTAGCTCTTTCTTCCCACCCTATAGGTGCACGGTTAACTAACGCGGCTTCGATACTATCAGACTTATGATATGCCATTTTCATTTGAATTTGCTCGGCAGAAGCATCTTTCAAAAAATTTCTGACACTTTGAGTAGATTTTTCTTCTAATTGAAGTTCTGCCTCCCCCATTTTATGTGCAAATACAGAAGGAGTGATTTTGTTGTAGTAAATTGTCATCAGTAATCTACTGTGGCCAGCAAGCATTTTTGAAATAACAGCAATGGGTAGCTGTGTATCCATCGTGTATGCAGTTATTAAAGAAACACGTAAGCTATGAAGCGGAAAGTACGTACTAGTCATTGAAGCCAAAGATACACCAGGTGGACATTCGTGAACTAACTTTAATTTTTCCCCATTATCTAGTGTGTCCCCATTTGATTCTAGATTGGATTCCAATTTAAGTAATAATTGATACCATAATCGATTTATTGCCTTATAATAAGTTGGTTTAGATGTATCTGTACCCGTGGCAGAGGCATCGCGAAAAAGAAAGGAAATATCGCCCATACTTTTTAACTGAACTTCAGATTTTTTTTGATCTGCTATATGTTTATTTTTTAAAGTAGTACAGTCTGTTGGCTTTTGAATAGGATTGTATTTTTCCTGCCAATTGCGTAATTTTTCTAACCAATATAGGACTTCTTCATTCTGCCAGGGAATTGTATATCCCCGTTCGAGTTCCTCTTTATTATTGTCAGCTGATTTATTAGTATTTATATATAAGGCTGTTGAATAAGCCGCAGAAACAGAATCATATACTCGGCGAAAAACGCCTTTACCATATGGTCTTTTCTCATTTCCTAATGTGAATCTATGCTTTTCATTTAGTATCCAATCTTGATTCTCATATCTCCATGTATCAGCTTCGCCACTATCTAACATACTTATTTGATATGTACGCAAAGGTAAATGAAGTTTAATAAACAGTATCATATGCCTAACAGGCGACCAAATTTGATATATTTCCTTTTTACCTTTATTTTTTATACGCCACACACAATCTGGGTCTGATTTATCGATAACTTCTTCACCGACTTCGTACCAATCACTTTTTTGTACATCATGGGACCAAACCCAATCACAGAAGTTTCGGTAGTGATATGATGGTTTCAACTCTTCATTTAACTCTAAGCTTTCAGAAATCTGTAGCATTTCTTTTTTACTTGGTAATGGGCAGATAATCTGACGTAAATCTTGAATATATCGATAAGGTAGAGGATTGCGAACAGTTTCTGTGAACGAACGGGCTATCTTTATTTTAGATAAAGGATTAACTACAAGTGGGATAGAAACACCGTTATCATTTTTTTCAGATAGGTGAGACTCAATAATATAGTCAATAAAGTCGCATGGGACATTAACCGACTTTTGTATTGCTGCGGGTTGATTAACTGTTTTTCTTATTATCTTTTCAAATTCTTCAGTAGAGCATTTATGGCCGTTGAAGCCACTAAAAAAAAGCTTCACATCAACAGCGTAGGGAACTTGCTTATAGAGGTATGTTTCAAAAAAACGTGTCAGTGCGACCTGTTTAGGGCCAACACCAGTTTGCTGTGTTTCCATCCATTCGGAAGCTAATTTTTGCCACTCCTCCCATTCAGGTCCAAATGTGTTTAACATCCAACGGAAAGTTATATCTGATGCACGATTATCTCTTTTTTTTACTTCAGTATTATTGTTCATTTTAAGCTTCTAAATTTAGGGTGTTTACCAGTAAAGTAACCTTCAGGATCTATATCTCTGAATCCATCATCAACTAATTCATTCCAATTCAATGGTTTAACAATTGACTCTATGTTTGATAGTTGATACGTGGCTCTATCTAGTTCTTTAGATATTTCCATCTGGCTCTTAGCTGTATAGGGTATTTGAGATTCTAAAGACTTGTGATGCATACAACGACGTATTATAAGTGGACTCAGCCCTGCTCGCTCAAGGCGTCTTCCATAGTTATGACGATGTCCATGAGGACAAATTCCTTCTGATTTGTTAGATCTCAATCCAATTCTTTTTAATCCAACTGAATAATTATGGTTAAAAGCATTAATTGTATATGGAGAACTTAAACTGCTGTGGTGAAAAGATATAAAAGCGTAAGGATGATAACAATCTACATTGGCTCGGAACTTCTGATAGCTAGTCCATAATGACATAAAAACCTTACCGTAATCAGAAGGAAACCAATGCACTTGTAAATAATTATCTTTATGATCAACAACCGTACTCTTCCAACCTAGATAATTAGTTCCCTTCATTTTAATACGCGGAATTCTTACATAGTTTTCTTTTAAATATGCTTGCCTGCTTTGAGTACCTGAGCGGCATTTCCAATTATAGGGGGCCTTACCGTCTACTTCATTATAGACTCTGACAACAGCAACATCAGGATTATAAGGGTCCTCAAACACATCTGTAATCCATAAAGTAAGCGCTTCACTTAAGCGTAGACCACCACCATGAATTAATAATAAAACCAATTTATCTCTAAGTACTACCCTAGGGTCAGTGGAGCCCCCTAAGCCATGCTTAAACAACTTTTCCCAATACTTCTCTGGAAATGCAGTCGCATCCCCTTCGAGCTGTGTTAGTACTGAACGCCCCTTGATATGTCTTGCTTTCTGAATGGTTCTATTAATAGCTTTATCTTCAATATGTCCTAAGTAATCATTTTGATTCTTTCGAAACCATGATGCGTAATTTAACCTATATTCATGTGATGTCGCATCATGTAGAGGATTCATTGAAACCTTACCAATTTTGTTCGCCTGCCAATCCGTAAATGCAGTTAGTCTATTGATATGTTTATTTACATTAATTGTTGAAGTAGGCATCCAATATAAGCCTGAAGGATCTAAACCATCATCACCTATACTCCCTGTATATAAACGTTTGGCGAAAGTTTGAAAGAGTGTGGTGGGGTTATCAAATAGATATTTATTAGCTTCCATGTAATCTAATAATAAAGATATGGCTCTGATTAGACTCAACATAGACGAATTACTTGCACCATTTACCTCCATTAATAGCAAGTAATCAGTTACGGAACTTATTTCCCCCTCATCGGTGAGTAATGTAGGTATTTGGCTTTTTACACCAGTATTATCTTCTACTAATGTTGCTCTAACTTTTACTGTAGTCAACCTTAACTCTTAAATACACTATATACATCCGATTAACTATATAGCTTGGATATTAAAAGTCAAATACACATATAAATTAGTAACTTATATACACAATATACACTTTATAAGTTACTATATATTATAGACGGTATCGGACATAAGCTAGGTTTGTACATGTGGTGTATTACTTTAAAAATTAGTGCTTTATGTAAATACTTACAAAGGCTAACTAAAAAAAAAGCTATAACTAATAACTACAGCGGCTATCATAAATCCATATTTTCTTAATAGCTGAATAAAACTTAATAAAGCTTAGATATTTTCCTAATCACTTAAACTTAAATAACCCATTTTAATTTACTGGTATATGAGTTTTAAACATTAGCAAATTATTATTCAATACTTAGCAATCGTTCTGCTGTGTATTCGTTAGTAATTAAACCGCTGATCATATTAGACCTAACAGCGCCAAGTATTGCTAAAACTTTATCTTCACCAGCAGCAATTGCGTAAATTTGTTTATTACCTTCAATTTTTAAAGGCGTACTGGCAACACGTTGGTTTACCGTGCAATCAATTAGTTGGCCACGCTTATCGTAAACCCAGCTAATCATTTCGCCAACGGCTCCTAAATTTTGTAGCTCTTTAAGTTCTTGCTCATCAATAAATCCATCAATATGCAGTGGCGATTTTTCACCTAAGCTACCTACACCCACAAATGTAACATCGGCTTTAGTAGCCAGTCTTAAGTTACTGGTAATGTTATGCTGTGCATGGAGTTGTTGTTTTTCTTCAATACTTCTTGGTAATACCGGCAATGGCATTGGATAATGTTTAGCATTAATATGCTCGGCCATTCTTACCACAACATCGTATGGTGACGCCGACCCATCAAGTGCCATATTACCAAGCATGGCCACTACTTTATGTTGACTACAATCAAGCGTTGGTAATTCATCAACACATGCACGTAATACACGCCCAGTACCCATAGCTAATATTTTTGGTGTTTTTGATTTTAAATGGCGCTGAATTTCTGCCGCGCCAGCTTGTGCTAAACCAACGGTAGAGTTTGGATCTGAGCCGTCACTTGGTACAACTTCACATGATTCTAATCCAAATCGATTTTTTATTTTTTCAGCTAAATCCATGCATTTAGCTATTGGATGTTCAAGCCTGACTTTAATTAGCCCTTGGCTTACAGATAAAGCGACCATTCGTTGTGCAGATTGGCGAGATACATTTAGCTTTTTAGCTATTTCGTCCTGGGTTTTACCGGCAACGTAATATAACCACCCTGCTCTTGCTGCATCATCAAGCTTACGTATTTCTGTATTTGATAGCTTTGCCACTTAAACCTCTTAATATCAAAGGATCGTGTCCTTGGGTTCGATAACTTTTAGAAAAAATTACTAAAAATACACCGCAATTAATCATTTTATAATATTCGTAAATATATCATTGATTTATAAAATGCCGAAGCGCCACATTAAGTTAATAACCAATACTATATACGTAAACGAGCTAGTATAAAGTATTGGTGTATTTTTACGCTTTAAGGTGCGGCGTTTTTAATAGTTAAGCCGTTTTTATCAAACCAATGTACTTTATGCTCAGGCGCACTTAAGTAAATAGTATCACCATATTTTAAAGGGCAATCACCATCCGCTTTTACTGTTACTGTACTGCCATCTTCGATAGTTACATGTAAAAAGCTTTCAGAACCTAAATGCTCTATAACACCTACAGTACCTTGCCAAGTACCAGAGTCAGTGGAAATTTCAAAGTGCTCTGGGCGTACACCTAAACTGTGTGTTTGCGCATTGCTATCGTTAGTTACATCAATAAAGTTCATTTTTGGAGAGCCAATAAAGCCCGCTACAAATTTATTTACCGGGTGTTGGTATAGCTCAAGCGGAGTCCCTACTTGCTCTATAATTCCACCATTAAATACTGCGATTCTGTCAGCCATTGTCATGGCTTCAACTTGGTCGTGAGTAACATAAATCATTGTTGTAGCTAAGCTTTTATGTAACTCAGATATTTCTAAACGCATATTTACACGAAGCGATGCATCTAAATTTGACAGTGGTTCATCGAATAAAAACGCCGATGGCTGCCTAACAATTGCACGCCCTATCGCTACACGTTGGCGTTGACCACCAGATAACTGACCTGGTTTACGGTCTAAGTAGTCTGTTAAATTTAATATTTTAGCGGCGTTCGCTATTTTAGACTCTATTTCAGCTGGGCTCACTTTTGCACGTTTTAGTGGAAAAGCAATATTATTACGCACGCTCATATGCGGGTATAAAGCATATGATTGAAATACCATTGCCAAACCACGCTTTGCAGGTGGTGTATGTGTTGCATCTTGCCCGTCTATTTCAATATTGCCACTTGTTGTGTCTTCAAGCCCAGCAATCATGCGTAAAAGTGTTGATTTACCGCAGCCCGATGGCCCAACAAATACAATAAATTCACCGTCTTTAATCTCTAAATCGAGAGGTTTTATTACGTTTACTTCATCAAAGTTTTTAGTTACTTTTTTTAGTGTGATGCTGCCCATGTGTGTTCTCCTACTTTACTGCGCCAAAGCTTAAGCCGCGCACTAATTGTTTTTGACTAAACCAACCAAGAATTAATATTGGCACAATGGCCATGGCAGAAGCTGCCGATAATTTGGCGTAAAATAACCCTTCAGGGCTTGAGTAACTGGCAATAAATGCCGTTAACGGTGCGGCATTTGCAGCGGTTAATATAAGTGTCCAAAATGCTTCATTCCATGCCAAAATTACGTTTAATAGTAATGTTGAGGCAATACCTGGTAAGGCAATTGGGAGTAAAACATGAAATATTTCTTCACCAATTGTTGCGCCATCCATGCGTGATGCTTCTAAAATCTCCCCTGGGATCTCTCTAAAATAGGTGTATAACATCCACACCATTATTGGTAAGTTAATTAATGTCATTACAATGACTAAGCCGAGCTTTGTATCAAGTAGTGCAAAGTCTCTGAATAATAAGTAAATCGGAATTAACACCCCAACAGGTGGTAACATTTTTGTAGAAAGCATCCACATTAGAAGGTTTTTAGTTTTTTTAGTTTGCACAAATGCCATTGACCATGCTGCAGGTACGGCAATCATTAGCCCTAATAAACTTGAACCAAGTGAAATTACAACCGAGTTCCAAAAGTGATCAAAATAAGGCGAACGTGCTAATACATCTTTATAGTTTTCAAGCGTCCAATCGAATGCAAATAACGCAGGGGTTGCTGATATAGCTTCAGCTTCTGTTTTAAAGCTTGTGATTAGCGTCCATAAAATTGGGAAAAATATCATCCCGCTAATTGTCCACGCGGCAAGGGTATAAATTATTTTTGATTTTTTAGTTGATGTAATAGCCATGAATCAACCCTCCAAGTTTTTGCCAATAAGGCGCATTAAAAATATGGCTACTATGTTGGCAATAATAACTGCCACTATGCCCCCTGCTGATCCGCCGCCAACATCAAACTGTAATAGCGATTGGGTATAAATTAAGTAAGTAATATTGGTAGAGGCGTAACCTGGGCCACCACTTGTTGTTACTAATATTTCGGCAAAAATAGACAGTAAAAATATTGTTTCAATTAATATTACAGCGGTAACTGCACGTGATAAGTGCGGTAAAACAATGTAAAAAAACTTACTAAAAGGCCCTGCACCGTCTAAGTCTGCGGCTTCTAGCTGTTCGCGATCTAACGACTGAATAGCAGTAAGTAAAATAAGCGCTGCAAATGGAAGCCACTGCCAAGACACAATAATAATTATTGAAAACAAAGGCATTTGTGCAAAAAAATCAATTGGATCTAAGCCAAGCCAAAGGGCAAAGTGAGCAAATAAACCATTAACAGGGTTCATTAACATGTTCTTCCATACCAATGCCGATACAGTTGGCATTACAAAAAATGGGGCGAGAACCATAATTCGAACATAGTTTCGCCCCCATATCGCTTGGTCGAGGAGAACAGCTAAACCTATACCACCACAAATAGTGATAGCTAATACACCAGTTACTAAGTAAAGGGTGTTAAAAAATGACTCAAAAAAAGCCGGATCAGTTAAAAAGAATTCGTAGTTTAAAAACCCTACAAATTCACGCTCTCCAGGAATGAGTAAGTTGTAATCTACAAATGAGAAATACAATGTCATGCACAGCGGTACTATCATCCAACCGAGTAATAAAATTACGCTAGGAAATAGCATCATGCGTGCAAGCGTACGTGACTGTGTCGTTGCCATAGTGTGGTGACCTTTAAAAAGTCAGCATTAACCCTAGTAAATACCCAATGTGGGGCTTACCAAATAACATAGTAAATGCTGACGAAAAATATGGGGTAAGTTAGGAGCTTACCCACCTACTTAATTATTTTGGGTAGCGCGCTTTTCGCATTGTGCGCTCAACAAGGCGTTGAGATGCATTAAGCGCTTGCTCAACGGTCATTTGCCCCGTAAGTGCGGCTGAAAATTGCTGCCCAACTGCGGTACCAATTCCCTGGAATTCAGGAATGGCCACAAACTGAATACCTACATAAGGTACCGGTTTAACTGTAGGGTTTTTAGGGTCGGCTGAATTAATTGAATCAAGCGTAATTTGTGCAAATGGGGCAGCACTCATGTATTGCTCGTTTTCGTAAAGTGAAGCACGCGTACCGGGTGGTACTTTTGCCCAACCTTTGTTGTCGGCCACAAGTTGGCTGTATTCTTTAGAGGTTGCCCAGCTAATAAATTTCATAGCAGCATCTGATTTTTTACTGCTCGATGGAATAGCAAGGGTCCACGACCATAACCAGTTACCACGTTTACCTAAGCCGTTGTCGGGTGCGAGCGCAAAGCCAACTTTATCGGCAACTTCTGAGTCTTTTTTGTTCGTAACAAATGCGCCAGCTACGGTTGCATCAATCCAAATACCACATTTACCGGTTTGAAATAACGCTAAATTTTCGTTAAAACCATTAGCTGAAGATCCAGCAGGACCCGACTCTTTCATTACATCTACGTAGTATTGAAGTGTTTCTTTCCACTGTGGTGTATTAAATTGTGGTTTCCAGTTTTCATCAAACCAACGTGCGCCAAATGAATTAGCCATTGAGGTAATTAATGCAACATTTTCGCCCCAACCTGCTTTACCGCGTAAACAAAGACCGTATACTCCGTCTTCTTTATTGGTCATAGCTTTTGCCGCTTTTTGAATAAAGCTCCAGGTCGGCGCTTTTGGCATTTCAAGACCCGCTTTTTCCATCAGATCAGTACGGTACATAACCATAGAGCTTTCACCGTAAAATGGTGCAGCGTATAATTTGTTATCTATGGTTAAGCCACTACGAATAGCAGGCAGTAAATCGTCTACATCGTAGTTTTCGCCTAAGTCGTTAAGCTCGGTTAGCCAGTTTTGCTTGCCCCAAATTGGCACTTCATAAGTACCAATTGTCATCACATCATATTGACCGCCTTTTGTCGCTACATCAGTAGTTACACGTTGGCGCAAAATATTCTCTTCAAGTGTTACCCACTTTAATGAGATGTCTGGGTATTTTTGTTCAAAGTTATTACTTAACTCTTTCATGGTGATCATGTCACCATTATTTACAGTTGCGATGGTAATGGTTTCTTTTGCTACAGCATTACTCATAGCCATAACACCGCATGCTAGCATTAATAGTTTAGTTTTCATCAGGGTAACCCTCATAAATTTGTTAAATAAGACGCTTAAATAGTTTAAGTGTTAAACGCCTTAGAAAATAAAGCGATAGCCAATATTCACACTATGAAAAATGTGAATACTGCATTTTTAAGCAAGCTAATACTTGCTACTTATTTAAAATTTAACTGAGATTTCTGAGGTGAATCCGTCAAAACCTGTACCAATTTGGCCACCTGAGTTAGCACCTTCTTCCTGGTTTACATATTCAACTTTTAGAAGTGTGCTATCGTTAAACCAGTAACCGGCGGCTACTTGTAAACGCTCAACCGTATTGTCGTCTTGAGAGATAAGATCTGAAGTGTTTTCTGCTTCTGCGTAACGTGCTGCTACGTATAGTTTTTCAGGAATGATGTATTGTTGTGCTTCTACAACATAGTATTGTACTGAGCTTTCGCCCTCAATTACGCTATTAGAATCGTAAGTTGTGCCGTTTGCATCAGCTACGCCATTTGAATTACCAAAGTAAGTAATACCCGCAACTGCATTACCTGCTGAATCAGCAAAAGTAAAATCGTCTGATGATTTACCAAGCATTAAAATAACACTTGTTTGTGAAGTTGGTTGGTACGCTAGGTTTAATTGAATTGTTGTTTGATCAAGACCTGGCATTACACCTACGTGTGTATCACGCTCACTTGATGGTGAAGCAGAGAAGTTATAGTTTTCACCATCACCAAAACGGTAGTTTGTTGTAGTAACGCCATCTAGGCTAGCTACACCATTTTCAAAGCGTAATTGGTCGCCTTGATTTGCTTGTAAATAGTTAAGGCCAGCTTTAAAACCACCTTCAAATTCTAAAGTACCTTGAAGGCGGTAATTGTATCCTCTGTCTTCTTGAAATGCTTCGCCAAAGCTTGATGTAGTAATGTGACCGGTTACATTGTAAGAGCGGATCAAGCCACTATCATAGCTTTTAGTGTAACTAAGTTGTGCACCGTTTTCTGCAGTTGCGTAATCGGTCATCCCATTACCAATAAGTGCATTGGCTTGGTTATCAGCGCCATCTTGGAAACCTTTAAACTGAAAAGGTGATCCGCCAATGTTACCTAAACGAAGTGTAAGGTTTTCATTTTCTCGTAAATTATCAGTTAAACCTAATAGGTCAAACTCGACACCCGCGTAATCGTTATGAAATGAAAAATCCCGATCACCACCACCAAAGTCATTTGGCTCTTCAGCGATGTCTATATCTGCAGTAATAAATTCGTTGATATGAAATTTAAGCATTAAGTTAGCGCGTATGCGGCCAAAACCAGACGATTGTTCTTCATCTTCAGGGCGAAAAGCACCGTCTTTTGCTTGAATCGACTGGAAGTTTTGCATTGCAAGAAAGTTAACTTCAAGTCGATCTAAGTAATCTGAAACTTCTGCTTGAGCAGGAGTAGATGCTGCCATAGCAGCTGCAATTAAACTAACTGCAAATTTAGTTTTTTTATTATTTAACATTTTAAACTCTCTTTATAGTGTGTTGTGTTTATTCAGCGTGTTGAACCTATCAAAGCCTTACAAACAATTGCTGTGTAGGCAATTAAAGCTTAATGAGCATTAGCTCAACTGATGAGCATAATCACAAATAGATAATGTTACGTCAACGAATATTTATTACAAAGAATTTACAATGTGCGTGAATAATAATTTAAAACATTAATTTTCAAGTAGTTGAGGATATATTTAAAAGATTATTAATTTTATATATATATCTAAGGTCTTGTATTAACGTAGATAAAATTGTTTGATTAGCCCTTTTTGTTACTTCTGTTGCAAAATAAAAAAGAGTTAACATGTTAGGCATCAAGGTGTGTTGATCTTTAGTGGGCGAACTTACAGCAAACTGATTGGTTTTTAGGCAAGGCAGAGCCTATGTAGCGTGGTTATTCCCCATGAATAGGCAATAACGCAACATAAATACCAAGCATGCGCTGCCATTTAGGTTTTTTATAGGAACAATTAACTCTTTGTTGATTGGTTTTTACTTATTCTTACATGGGTATAAGCCAGTAGAGTAACGCAGAGCAGTTACCAAGCCCACTAGGTTACAAAACTCGCATCGCGATTTAATCTTCCTTAGATTGAACAAATTTCAATCCACGAAGTTCAATACGCCCTAGTAAGTATTGGCGCACAAATAATCTAGTTATTTATTGATGTGTTCTTGAGCTTATGGGGGGCTTAGCTTAGTATTGAGTAACTTTAGATGTATTTAAATTAGAAGTAATAACATATGGAATTTGTTCGCCCGTTAGAGCCTATCCTCATTATTGATGATGTTAAGGAAATTCGTGATTATTTAAATCAAATATTAACCGAGTTAGGCTTTGAAGATATTTTAGAAAGTGCAGATTTTAGCTCTGCTAAACCTGTTATGGATAAAAAATCCCCAAGCGTTATATTTGTAGATGTCGACCTTCCTGACTCTGATGGCACCGATATTTTAGATTACATTAATACTACCTACCCACACACTCACGTTGTTATGTGTTCAGGTCATAATAATCTCGAAAATGTACAAAACACATGGGAACTTGGCGCTAAAGGCTTTATTGCAAAACCATTTAATGCAAAAAAAGTAGATACGGTAATGAAGCGTCTTGAATTAATAGAATAAAATAAGGTGAGCATGCAAAGTACTGTTACAGCGATAATCGACGATCTGTCGAGTGTTATTTTTGGAAAAAAGCAGCAAATAAAGCTGGCTCTTACCTGCTTATTTAGTCAAGGGCATTTACTAATTGAAGATTTGCCTGGTATGGGTAAAACAACGCTTTCGCATGCGCTGTCGGCTGTTTTAGGGTTAACCTATCAGCGGGTTCAGTTTACGAGTGATCTATTACCAGCCGATATTATTGGTACTAATGTTTTTAACGCCAGCGAACACAGTTTTACGTTTCATAAAGGCCCTATTTTTAGCCAGGTAGTTTTAGCCGATGAAATTAACCGCGCGGGCCCTAAAACACAAAGCGCTTTACTTGAGGCAATGGAAGAGCAACAAGTAACCGTTGATGGCAAAAAATATTCCCTACCCGATCCATTCTTTGTCATTGCCACACAAAACCCTCTTTATCAGTCAGGAACTTACCCTCTACCAGAGTCTCAACTCGACCGTTTTTTAATGCGTATTAGTTTAGGTTTTCCTCCTAAAGAAGCTGAAAAGCGTCTTATTTTAAATATGCAAAAGCGCGATTATAGCCAGCTACCGCAGCGGATTAACCAGCAAGAATTAGCACAAATTCAAGCACAAATAAGCGACATAACACTAAGTAGCCCTGTGGTTGACTACATAATTGAACTGGTTAATTACACACGAAACAGTAATGCATTTGCAGCGTCTTTATCGCCTCGTGCCAGTATGGCACTAGCTAAAGCAGCAAAAGCCTGGGCTTATATTGACGGACGTGACTTTGTAATGCCTGAAGATTTACAAGCTATTTTTGCAAGTGTGTGTCAGCACCGCTTAGGTTTACATAATGAATCTGGGGATGAGCAAGTAAATAGTATATTAAATGCTGTTTTGGTTCCGGTATAAGCTTTATGCCAAAAAAAGTAGCTAAAGGCCCTTCTTTATTTAAGTCATTTAAAACTCGTGTATTCAATAAATTTTTAAAAAATAAGCATTTAAAAAACACTATTACACTAGAACATAAAACAATTTACGTATTACCTTCATCACTTGGTTGGTATTTTATAGTTGTAGCTGTATTAAATTTTGTTATGGGTATTAATTATCAAAATAATTTAATTTTGATAATGGCTTACTTAATGTTTGTTGTAATTATAATTGCTGTACTTATGGGTTATAGCAACGCAAAAGGTTTAACGGTCAAATTTAAAGACACGTTTAATAGTTTCTCCCCTCAAAAACCTCAAATAAAGTTTGAACTACAAAGCCCTAATGTGTGCCAATCAGTAAGCTTAACCTACCAAGGTACAGTACAAACTAGTCAACACGTTGATCAGGTAAGTAGTAAGACTCAGCTATTATCACTGCCTTTACCTTATTTTTTACGGGGTAAATACGACATACAACGAATTAAAATTTCAAGTAACTACCCTTTTGGTTTAGTAAGTGTATGGAGCTACATTCAATTACAAACGTACGTATTTGTATATCCATCACTTGAAAAGGTGTTAAGTGATGCTCACGTTAATGCGTTAGACGAGCAAAGTGATAATGGTATAGCTAAAGAAGTTGGCAGTGACGAATTTGAATCTCTCTTGCCTCACTTACCAGAGACGGGGTTACATAGAGTATCGTGGAAACATTATGCTAAAACGCAGCAACTTTTAGTAAAAGAATTCGTTGATTATAAAAAAGCGAATGCCCTATTTGATTTTACTTTTATGAATGGCGACACAGAGCAGCGTTTGAGTCAGTTATGTTTTTTAGTTTGCGAAGCAAGTGAGCAAAACACGCCTTTTATGTTAAAACTCCCAGGTAAAATAGTTAATACCAATACCGGACTTGAGCATAAGCAACATTGCTTAGCATTATTAAGCACATTTAAAGGTGGTGTGTAGTGCACGAAATTAAAAACGAAAAAGTTATTAATTACTCCATGTGCTTTATTTATGCATGTTTAGTCATATTTTTTATTGCTCATCTACCTGTTGTTTTTATAAGTGTTTTGGCTGTTATTTGTGCGTGGAACTTTTACTTAACATATAACAATAAACCTAAGCCTAACTCTATTTTGGCAAACATACTTGCAGGCGCTGCATTGGTATTAATGTTATTTAGTGTTGGAATGTCCGATACTGTTATTTTGTTTGTAGCCATGTTAATGCTTTCGAGCTTATTTAAATTACTGCAGGCTAAAACTAAAAAACATTACCACGTAATTACAACACTTACGTTTTTCTCGCTTTCGTCCGTTTATTTATTTAATCAAAGTATTTTAACCACACTTACGGTGAGTGGTTTATACATTTTAAATTTTGCAGTACTTGGTTTATTAGAATCAAAACATAATTTAAAAATAGCCTCTAAGCAAAGTGGTAAATTACTACTATTAGCACTGCCTTTAGCGATCTTCTTATTACTGTTTTTACCTAAAATGCCGGCATTTTGGCAATTACCAGGGCCAAAATTAGCTAAAACGGGGCTTTCTGAGCAGGTTGACCCCTTTGATATTGCAAAACTTTCTAACTCTGATGAGCTCGTCTTCAGAGCAACGTTTAATAACTCAGCGCCTAATGCTCCATATTATTGGCGTGCAATTGTACATGATGAATTTAATGGCAACGCATGGCTTACGTCTGACTTTTTAAAATACAATAATTTAAAATCAAACTCTAAAAATGATATTGATGAGCAATTTATTGCAAGCTACTCTGTTATAGCCGAGCCTGCTTCGCAAAAATGGCTTTATGGGCTCTTTTATTCACGTAGCGAATCGCAAAATGTTGAATCAAATACATTGGGGTTATTGCGTAAAAAAAACTATCAGGCAAAAAGTTTACAGTACGATGTAACTAGTACAGGCTTAACAAGCACGCCTCTTAATGACTTTGAAAACAAACGTTACACTTACCTCGCTCATAAAAAAAATGTTAAAGCGGCTTCACTCGCTAAAGATTTAAAACAAAATACGCAAACGGATCGCCAGTTTTATAATCATCTATTACAGTATTTTGTAGATAACAAATTTACTTATACTTTGACGCCAACCCCTATGAGTGGTGATAACACAATAGATCAGTTTTTATTTGATAATAAACGAGGTTTTTGCGGCCATTATGCAAGTGCCGCTGCGTATATTTTTAGAAGTGCGGGTATTCCAGCACGTTTAGCAAGTGGGTATTTAGGCGGAGAATTAAATCTAGATAACAGCACCCTATCCGTTCGCCAATACGATGCACACGCTTGGGTAGAAGTATATATACACAGTGAAGGCTGGGTTGTTTTTGATGCTACAGCAGTAGTAGCACCTGAACGCTTAAACGGGTCGCTTTCGCAAAATGAAGCGCTAAATACAGAGTTTAAAAGTAATTTAGATTTTGGCTTAGTTAGCTTAAGTAACTTCCCTGGCATTAACTGGCTCCGCTTAGAGCTTGAAAACCTTGACTATCAATGGTCTAGTTGGGTACTAGGTTTCGATAAACAAAAGCAAAATGATTTTTTAAAATCGTTATTTGGCAGCCGTAATATTTGGTTGGTACCGCTAATAGTTTTACTTACTATCGGAATATGTTTTATAGCTTATTTTGTTTATTTAAACTTACCTAAACGTGCTACTAAATTAGCGCCTATGGTTAAAGAGTTTTACGAAATACATAAATGGGCTCAAAAACAAAATATAAAAACGCCAAAGCACTTAACACCAAGCCAACAGTTACAAGTGTATATGGAACAATCCCCACAATCTGCGCAATCACTGAGCGCATTTAGCCAGTTATTTAACCAAGTACGTTATGGTAAAAAATCGTTTACTAATGAGCGTAAAACTCAGGCTAAAGATCTGATAAAATTAATTAAAACATCCAAATAGAGAAAACTATGAATGCTGTTGTTATAGGCGTTATTTTAATGCTGGGGCTATCATTGGCCCGTGTAAATGTCATTGTTGCAATGACAATTAGTGCCTTAGTTGCAGGCTTAACTGCAGGTTTAGGTATAAAAGAAAGTGTTGATGCATTTAATTCAGGGCTTTCAGCTGGTGCAGAAATTGCGTTGAGTTACGCAATGTTAGGTGCATTTGCAGTCGCTATTTCTAAATCTGGACTGACACGTATCCTTGCCGATAAATTATTAGATAAAGTAAATGCAAAAGGTAGCACTAACCAAACGTTTTTGAGCTACTTTATTTTATTAATTATTTTAGGGTGTGCTATTTCTTCGCAAAACTTAGTACCAGTACATATTGCGTTTATCCCTATACTAATACCTCCCTTACTTGTTGTCTTTAATCAATTAAAATTAGATAGACGCGCAATAGCATGTATTTTAACGTTTGGATTAGCCACCTCTTACATGGTACTACCTTATGGTTTTGGTGGTATTTACTTGTACTCAATACTTCATAAAAACTTGGTTGATAACGGACTTGATATAGTTAATACACAAGTACCAATGGCTATGATTATTCCTGCAATTGGTATGTTTATAGGCTTACTCATCGCGGTATTTATTACATATAGAAAACGCCGCGAATACAATGCAATGCCTTTAACTACGCAAACTAAAGATTCAGACATTGAAAACCCTAAAAAAGTAATGATAGTTGGCTTATTTGCAGTGCTTTCTTCACTAATTGCACAAAATTTAAGTGGCTCAATGATTTTAGGTGGCTTAGTCGGTGTAATGATATTTAGTGTATTTGGTGTTGTGAAATGGGAAGAAAATGGCGACGTATTTAGCAAAGGCGTTGCGATGATGGCCATGATAGGCTTTATTATGATTTCTGCACAAGGCTTTGCGTCTGTTATGCAAGCAACTGGCGACGTTGCAAGTTTAGTTCACAGCGGTGCCGCTCTTTTTGATGGCAATAAACCATTAGCTGCAGGTGTTATTTTGCTAGTAGGCTTATTAATAACAATGGGAATTGGTAGTTCATTTTCTACAGTGCCGATTATTGCCACTTTGTTTGTACCTTTATGTTTAGACCTTGGTTTTTCAGTTATGGCAACCGCAGCCCTTGTTGGTACAGCGGGTGCTTTAGGTGATGCTGGCTCTCCCGCATCAGATTCAACACTTGGCCCGACATCTGGTTTAAATGCAGATGGTCAACACGATCATATTAGAGATTCTGTTATTCCAACCTTCATCCACTTTAACATCCCACTAATTATATTTGGTTGGATAGCTGCTATGGTACTTTAAGTACGCTTTAAATGAGGTATGGAACTGCCATACCTCTCCTACTACCACATTGATAGAAACTTTTTTATTTAGCTAGATTGCTTAGTTTATTATATAGACATAATTAGTATGATGTGTTCTTTTTGTCTGAAAATATAAGCACCTAAATGGTGCTTATATTTTTCTTAATAACTTTAAATAAAAAGTTATTCTTTAAATCCATTAAGCATTTTATCACAGACTACTGGTGTTGGTCTGTGATCATCATCAACTGCTACAAATGTAAAGCTACCGCTTATAGCAGAGTGCTTATCATCTTTATGCATTGTCTCTAATAAAATATCTACATCTACCTTTAAGCTCGTATTACCAACATGCACTACTTTTGCTATTAACTCTGCAAATGTACCCGCAGGTATTGCTTCTTTAAAATCAACACGGTCAGAAGAAATAGTCACTAATGGCTTTCTACAAAAACGAGTAGCTGCAATAAAAGCCACCTCGTCCATCCAAGCTAAAGCATCACCACCAAAAAGTGTATTATGGTGATTAGTACGACCCGGAAACACCGTTTTAGTAACCGATGTAGTTGAATCTTCTATTCGTTGTGCAATTACAGCATCACGCTCAATGTTAGTCATAGTCTCTACTTTTTATTTGCAAGGGTATCTTGCATTAGTAATGCTGGATCTAGACGTTCACCTTTCCAGTTAAAACGCCAATCTAAATGTGGGCCAGTAACACGACCAGTTGCACCAATTTCAGCTACTTTATTACCTTGAATAATTTTATCACCTACTTTTACATCTAACTTACTTAAATGAATATATGTAGAGGTAACACCGTGGCCATGATCAATAATTAAAGTGCCACCTGAATAATATAAATCAGGCTCAGCATAGACTACAGTTCCACTTATTGGTGCATACACAGGTGAACCTGTTTTATTAGCTATATCTAACCCAAAGTGAGGTCTGCGCGGCTCGCCATTGAAATAACGCTGGCTCCCATAAACACCCGAAATACGTCCCTCTGCTGGCTTCAAAACGGGATCTAAAAAGTATTCTAAGTCTGAATTTACTTCACGCGCTTTACGCACTGCTAAAGCTTCGCGGCTAATTCGAGCACTTACTTCTTTTGGTGGCGACACATATTTTTTTGCCACACCTGTAATTTTGTCAATTTTGTAGTCGCGCTTTGTTATTGCTAAGTGTTGAGTATGTTCTATGCCAGAGCTGTCTACCCAAGTTAACGTATGAGCAGTGTCAGCATCTCTGCCAAAACCAAATACAAAATGGCCATTTTTTGAAAGCTTTAACTCAGTGCCATCTAAAGTTACAGATTTAACATTATCTAACTTACCGGTAACCAAGCCACCTTGCGTAAGGTGCCCTTTTAGTTCAAGCGCCATCGCGTTAAAACTTGCAGAGGTAATTAGTGCTGTTGCCAAAAGTGTTTTAAGCATAACTAATCGATCCTTTTCCGACTCCTTCATAAGCCGTTATTTTTACGTCTTTATCAGGGTATTGAGCTTTTACTTGGCCAGCTACGTGCTCAGCAATACATTCAACCGTAGTATCAACAGGTAAAATATCGCATCGCGACTCACTAATGGCCATTTCAAAATAGCCTTGTGCAGATGTATATGCAAAACACACATCATCAGATTTAGCTGATACGTGTTTTAAATCTTTAGCATCAATTTTATCTTCACTCGTGGCTAGGTAAATATCTTCCCATTTTTGAGACCATTCTTTTTGCAGGCGAGGCATAGAAATACCATCAAGGCTAATACCAATTTGTGAACGATGGCCATGAATAATGCGCTGACAATTACCGTCGTGCTTTTTAAGCCCGTGACTGTAATGATAATAAAAACTTTGGCTATGCTCAGGTTTGAGTTCAAGCTCAATTTTTTCTATGTTGTCTGGTAATTTAGGTAAAATAGTAGCAATTAAAAATTCTGTTACCGATTCAACATTTACTTGCTCTGCATCTATCATGCAATAAGCTTGATGAGGAGCACTCATTGCTAAATGCTTGTTATCACCAAACGTACAATCAAGTGTTTTGTGATTTTCGAATTCATTAACTGAACCTGTAAGGCCTGATGGAATGGCTAATCGGTGATCAATACAGTCATCAATAATGCCTTTGATTTGCTTTTTAACTAAGCCAAAGTCTAATACCATAGACTTGTCGTTTAGCTTACCGTGCAAAGTTAAATCAACAATCCAGCTCTCGCCAACGGCGCCACGTTTGTTACATAAGTAAGAAAAATCAATCACTGTTAGTGAGTTAACAAAAAGGATCATAAACTTCCTTTAAACTGGTTATAAGTCAGGGGTAATTATAATGATTTCTGATTGTAATTGCGCGGTTTTATAGTGCAAAAACCAATCGTATTGATTGATTGGTGATAAAACACGCAATTATTTGATTTTTTAACTGCTCCGAGTTGTTTAGCGTACAAGTGTACGCTAAAGTACTTGGCAATTTCTAAGCGAAGATAAGTGTTATGGAACCTAAAAATAGCTATACAAAAGAAGAGTTGATCCTTTGTGGTCAAGGTGAAATGTTTGGTGAAGGCAACTGTCGTTTACCAAGTGACAACATGTTAATGATGGACCGCATTACTTCTATTACTGCTGACGGCGGAAGCCATGGTAAAGGGGAAATTATTGCTGAGCTTGATATTGACCCGAGCCTTTGGTTTTTCGATTGTCACTTTAAAGGTGACCCTGTAATGCCTGGTTGTTTAGGCCTAGATGCAATGTGGCAGCTAGTTGGCTTTTACTTAGGTTGGTCTGGTGGCCCTGGTCTTGGTCGTGCACTTGGTGTGGGCGAAGTTAAGTTTACAGGCCAAATATTACCAACCAATAAAAAAGTAACATACCGTCTTGAAATGAAACGTGTAATTAAACGTAAACTGTTTATGGGCGTAGCAGATGGTACTGTTGAAGTAGATGGCCGAGTGATCTACGAAGCAAAAGATTTAAAAGTGGGCTTATTTCAAGACACTAGTGCGTTTTAATTTATTAAATTGCTAAACAAAAAGGCCTCCATTTGGAGGCCTTTTTGCTTTAATTCGGTTGTAACTAATTAGGTTTTGTACATGTTGCGGTTTTCAATCGCTTCACGCCAACCTCCTAACCACTCTGACTTAGGATCGATTTGTTGATAAGGGCATAGCTCTTTAGAGCGACCAGCTAAACCTGCTTTAAAACCTTGAGAATGAGCTCTTTCTAAACGATCTCTTTTCTGTCTCTTCATCGGTAATATCCTCACCTTTTTATTTGTATGTTTTTTGTAGCATTAGTGAAATCTACAGTTAATGAATAGTTAATAAAAATGTAAAATTCAAATCGTAAAAGCAATTAAATTATTTGACTTTAACTAAGCTGCTGATGCAAAAATGAATTAACATTTAAAAAAGTAAGTGGTCATACAACATTTAATTTGACCGGTTTTATGCTAAATAAAATGCGACTTAATAATCGCTAAAATGTACTTAAGTACATAAATTACGACTCACCTATTTTCACTTAGTTCCAAACAAAATTGTAACTATGACATTTTTATTTCTATCTAGTAAAAATTCTATATTGAATTAATTTTATACAATTTAAATTTATACTTGATTATTTAAAGTCGATCGGTCTATATTGTACTTAACAAAAAACAACCAGTTTATTTATTTATGCAAAGTAACGATAAAAGTCCAGTAAGGCGTGGGCGCCCTCCTAAAGTGCCACGCGAAAACGCAGATACAAAAGCGCTTTTAATAAGAACAGGGCTTGAAACACTTACTGAGTTTGGCTTTAGCGCTACTGGCTTAGATACAATTTTAAAAAAAGCAGCGGTACCTAAGGGCTCTTTTTATCACTACTTTAAAAGTAAAGAAGCATACGGTATAGCTTTAGTAGATGCCTACGACACTTACTTTATTGCTAAGCTAAATTATTATTTAAAAGATGAGGCCACGCCCCCTTTAGAGCGCATTGTTAATTTTACGCAAAGTGCCATTAAAGGAATGCAAAAATACGAATTTAAACGTGGTTGTTTAGTTGGTAATTTAAATCAAGAACTTAACCACCTAAGTGACGATTTTAAAATACGGTTAATGCAAAGCTATGTTACATGGCAAAAACACCTTGAGCTGTGTTTAAACCAAGCAAAACAACAAGGCACTATTGCTAATAACGTTAACAGCTCTTTGATGAGCGAGTACTTTTGGATTGGTTGGGAAGGCGCGGTTATGCGCGCTAAACTTACCAAAACAAGCACCCCGCTTACTTTGTATACAGAAATGTTTTTACGCGCATTACTAACTTAATGCGCTTTTTTTTACACATTAAAAGACGATCGGTCTAAAAGGATATCCCATGAGCAACCCAATTAAAGCAGTTGTTATTAACAAAGACGAAAATAACTATAGCGCTACTTTAACAACTATCGAAAACAGTGATTTACCAAACGAAAATGTATCGATAGATGTGCTTTACAGTACGCTTAACTATAAAGATGGATTAGCTATTACTGGTAAAGGCCCTGTTGTACGAAGCTTCCCTATGGTGCCTGGCATTGACTTAGTAGGGAGTGTTACTGAGTCCACCAGCGATGAATTTAAAAGTGGCGATAATGTTATTTTAAATGGCTTTGGTGTTGGCGAAAAACATTGGGGTGGCCTTGCTCAAAAAGCGGCACTAAATAGTGATTGGTTAATTCCTCTTCCAGCTGCAATTTCACCAAAGCAAGCTATGCAAATAGGCACCGCAGGATACACTGCAATGCTCAGTGTTATCGCGCTTGAAAAACAAGGTATTACTCCAAGCTCAGGCGAAGTGCTCGTAACCGGTGCTAATGGTGGTGTGGGTAGCTTTGCTATTTATTTATTAAATCAACTTGGCTTTAACGTAACGGCTGCAACAGGTAGATTAGATCAAAGCGATTATTTAAAAGAGTTAGGGGCTTCGCAAGTAATAGATAGAAACGAGCTTTCAAGCCCAGGCAAACCATTACAAAAAGAGCGCTTTGCTGGCGCAATAGACTCTGTAGGAAGCCATACACTCGCCAACATTTGTGCCTCATTAAAATATGGTGGCGTTGTTACAGCATGTGGACTTGCCCAAGGCATGGATTTACCCGCATCAGTTGCGCCTTTTATTTTACGTGGTGTATCGTTAATTGGCATTGATAGCGTAATGCGCCCTAAAGCTGACCGAGTAGAAGCGTGGAATAAATTAGCCACATTAGTTAAAGCAGATTACCTTGATAAAATCTCTAGCGAAATCACGCTAGATCAAGTAATTGATAACGCTGAGTTACTTATGCAAGGGAAAATTCGTGGCCGTGTAGTAGTTAATTGTCAAAGTTAGGCTAATTATCCTGTTAAAGCCTCGGTATTAAATTTATAATACGCTTTGTATTTTTAATAACGAGGCAACACCTATGAGCAACCAAGAACTTTTCAGTAATAACCCACTGCAAGGCGTAAAATTAGAACAAGTGGTTGAAGAGCTGGTTGAACAATATGGGTGGGAACTTCTTCACGCTTATTTGCAACTTAATTGTTTTAAAAACAATCCAGACATTAAATCTGCGGTAAAATTTTTGCGTAAAACCCAATGGGCACAAGAAAAGGTAGACAATTTTTATCTTTACCGCCTTAAAAACTTACCTAAACCGGACGATGTTCAGTACGAGTTGCCACCACGCGATAGAGTGATCCCTGAGGATCATAAACCAGGTGAACCATGCGAATTAAGCTTTAGTGATGCAAAACGTATCATGGAAAAAAAAGAGACTAAACAACGTGCCCGCGCTCGTAAACAACGCTCTAATGCAAGCAACCCTTGGGGTAACTAAGCTTTAGTGAAAAATTTAAACTAAAAAGCCAATCTATATTGGCTTTTTTTGTGGGTAAATTTTGCTTTAGTAGTAAATTGTATAAAGCGGATAGCTTCTATATTAATACCCTCTTTTTCTCCAAAATTCATTTTCAGAGCCTTGTTGTTCAAGGGCTATATTAAACGTTTTATCTGCAATAACTTTATTATTTAATGTAAGCGTCATTCGCCAATCACCGAGTTTATTTTCAATAGGCTCCCACAATGTATCGCCTAAATAAAAATGCCAGTCATTGTCTTTAACGTATTCAACTCCATCAAACGGAGCCATTACCTCGCCCTCTTCATTGGGTATATCAGGATGATAAATACAAAAATGGAGCTTTTCGCCTTTGGCTTTTTTAATATTAACTATTAAGCCAAACTCCACATCAAGTTTGGCAGTAACATTAGTTGTAAATTGCTCAATTTGCGGTAACGCTTTGCTTTTGCTATCCCACGTTGAATAAATCCCATAACTTTGAATAGAAACCTCAGGTTTAGACTTTGCCATAACTTATATTAATTACCGTAGAGTGCTAATAAGCTGATTTTATAACAGTTAAGTCAATAGTAAAATCCGACACATTACTAATCTGTTTAATGTTGACTTATTTTTACACATTACTTGCACAATATTATTTAAAAGTGACTTATCTAAACTCATGACTTTTAAAAAATGAACAATACGACCCTTTACCTAAGCTCAAAGTCTAAATATGTGACAATGCTATTCGTTGTTATGCTTTGCTTACTTTCTATAGATACAAGCATTGCGAATGAGAATAAATATAACGCAGTACTTAACATCGAAGATGACACTATTTTTATTAGCGCTACCCTTCCTATATCAGTGTTTTACAACGTGGATAATAACCAAAATGGCATAATTTCTATTGATGAATTTAATACGCATAAAAGCAGGATAAAACGAAAAATACACACGCACTTATATTTAAGTAATCAACTTTATAAATTTACTGTTAAAGACCTTAAAATCACCCCTAACGCAGTAAAAGTAAATAATGCAGGCATTAACACTCTAGCCTTAAGCGGTAAATTTACGATGCCTATTATTACAAAAAGCTTAAAACTAAATATGAAATTATTTAGTCAAAATAAGCCTGATAGCAGCTACTTAATCACTACAAAAAACAACCAAAAACCTGTACATCAATTTACAATTTCTCAAAGTTCACCTTATAACTCGATATTTAAAAATGAGTTGTAAATAATTAGAAAAATTGGATTTAAAATTAATAATGCTCTGTAATGTTATAGATTCAGCTTTGCAAAAGCTTTGGATTTTTAGGAAAAAAATTCTCAACTTGTTTAGCGCATAGCTCAAACTCGCGGGTATTTTTATAAGGTAGCTTCATAAACCCAGCAACACCTACATCTGTAATATTAACTGCGTATTGCATTAATTTATTAAGTAAGCGCTTAAACTCTACCTCTTTAGTAGAGTCTAATAGTCGGTAGTAATGATGAATCTTCATTCTATCGGGCAGCGCTTCAAAAATAATACACCCCGTATGGTGAATCTGATTAAGTTCAAATACACATTTAATAACTTTTTTAGGCAGTTGTAATTGCTCGTCTGGGTCTTTTCCATCTTCAAAGTATGAATGTGGGCGTGTTATTTCGTTAGCTTTCATGCTTACTATTTCGTAATCAAGCTCTGGTAAGCTATCAAATTTAAATGCTCCAGTACCGTCTCGCTCTAATTGAATAGTTTTACGCGCATCAAATAAACAACATTTAAAAAGCCCTTTTTGTGTAATACCTTGTGCAAGCATTACCGTGTTGTTTATTGCATCTGTAAATGCGTTTGCGAGTGTTTCTTCGTGCATAATAAGTGATGACTCAACAAATAAAGACTCATCCTTCCAATGAAAACTTAACCCCCCTACTACAGGATATTTAGCTAAACGACTAATAGACGCTAAAAAGGCCTTTTCGGTATCACCGGTATCAAACAAAAATTCTTTATAGTAACGGTCAAGCTGCGCATCGTTTACATCTAATAGCTGTTGTTTATGATCTGCTTGGCGTAAAAACTGTTTACGTGAACTATAAACTACCGTGTCAGGCTTATCGCCGCCACCAAACCAATATGGTACAGCGGGTCGTGGTTGTTGTGTTTTTATTTCTGGTAAATACGCTTTGGCCATAGTGGTAATATTACGCATAAAGTAATCGCCCGCACCGTCACGCTCTTCTTTGTTTTTAGAAAGCATGCCATCAATCACTTTAGCCAGCTCTTTAGGTAAGCCTAAAGAACTCGCAGGAATAGCTTGCGATCCAAAACGACATGATTGTGCCGACGCTAGCGCATACAAGGTTGCTGCCACACCTTGCTCATCAAAACGTGGGGATGATTGCTCCCCCGACATTTGTGCTTCGCCAATGAAGTACACATCCCCCATACGCGCATTAGTCGTGCTTAAATCTCCCGACATTAAATCCATAAAGTTACTGGAAATAGGCTCACTGTTACTATCAACTTGCGCATACACAGAGCTTCCCCAATCAACAAGTGAAAGCGCATCGGTTTTTTCATCCCACACAAGGTTCGAAGGCTTAATATCACCATGTACAATAGGTTGTGGGCTAATGCCATTTTTATGACTACGTAAATCAACTAAAACATTACGAAGCCTTAGAGCAAGTGCCATTATTTGCGATGCACTAAAACGCCCTTTTTTTAAAGATACTTTTTCAAGATCTTCGCCTATAGCGCGTGCCATCATTAATATGCCTTGCTTTTTAATGCGCTCAAACGCGTAAAAGGTTGGCACAAGCGGATTGTTAATTTGTGAGAGCATATACGCTTCGTCTTCAAGGCGATCGCGCACACTTTGGGCAAGCGTAATACGCGAGAACTTAAAAACCCAAGGTAAGCCATTATCGTCATCACCGGCGAACACAAAACCAAAGGCACCAGAGCCTATCATTTCTACATTTTTATAACCAAGCAGCGTTAATTGTTTAATACAAATGTTAAGCCACTGACGATGCTTTTTAGCATCGCGGTGCGAAAGCAAATAAACAGATTGCTCTTCGTTAATGTAAAAATTGCGAATTTCTTTGGCTTTCAATACAGACTCTCTAATTGAGTGATTTGTGTAGAATTTTTTAACACGCTGATTATTAGTTTTATATAACGATATTACAATAGCTTGCAATGTAGTTTTTAAATTACAAAACAGAGAATGTGTTTAAATAATTACAATTAAACAACAAATGTTGCATCCAAAAAAATTACTTAGCCGTATTTAATTTAACAGCACTGAATAGTAAGCATATTAAATAGGGACTTTAAGCATGAAAACATTAGCAATTTTAACTATAGGCACTTTATATAGCGGCTATGTACACGCAAACATAGAAAAACTAACTGTATATGGCCACCGAGATGGGTTAATTGGTGAGTCAATCAGCGCATCTAGCGGCATTATTGGCCAAGGAGAAATAGAGCAGCGCCCTATGTTAAGAAGCGCCGAAATGTTAGAGCTAATACCGGGTATGGCGGTTACTCAACACAGTGGCTCAGGTAAGGCTAATCAGTATTTTATTAGAGGCTTTAATTTAGATCACGGTACCGACTTTTCAACCAGCATAGATGGCATGCCCATTAATATGCGAAGCCACGGACACGGCCAAGGCTATACCGACCTAAATTTTATAATTCCTGAGTCTATTTCAACAATTAACTATCAAAAAGGCTCATATAGCGCAAGCCAAGGCGATTTTTCAGCCGCAGGTAGCGCACAGTTTAAATTGGCTGATAACCAAAAGCATCAACAAATAGAACTCAGTATTGGAGAGGACAACTATAAACGTGCTGTTGTACTTGGCTCTACTAACTTAACAAAAGGCAAAATTATTGCAGCAGCAGAATGGCAAGGCTATGACGGCCCGTGGGATGATATAAACGAAGACGTAAATAAAAAAAATGCCCTACTTCGCTATGTTGGTAAAGCTTTTAATGGTGATCTCTCAATAACTGCTATGGCATACGACAATACATGGAATTCAGCAGATCAAATTCCACAGCGTGCGGTCTCGCAAAATTTAATATCTCAGTTTGGTTCACTTGATACTACGCTTGGCGGTAGCTCTAGCCGTTATAGCTTATCGAGTAACTGGCAAGGAGATCATATAAAAGCCAGCGCTTATGTAATTAATTACGATTTAAACCTGTATTCTAATTTTAGTTATTTTTTAAATGATCCAATTAATGGTGATCAGTTTAATCAGCAAGATAGCCGCAATATCTATGGCACTAATATAAGCTATGAGTTTGAAACTAAAACATCAGATATAAACATGCAACACACTGCAGGGATTGAGCTTCGACACGACGACATAGATAACGTAGGGCTTTATAACACGCAAGCAAGAAAGCGACTTAGCACTGTAAGGCAAGATGAACTAAAGCAAACTAGCTACTCAAGCTTTTGGGAGTCTAAATTTTTACTTACCCCAAAATTAGAGGCCACTGCTGGTGTGAGGTACGACTACTTTGATACTAACGTTACCAGTAATACTGGTGCAAACTCAGGTAAAGCAAACGATGATTTAGTCAGCTTTAAAGGAAGTTTAAATTACCGCTTAACTGATTTACTAGCTGCATATGCTAATTGGGGGCAATCTTTTCATTCTAATGATGCGCGTGGATCTACAATTAATATTGACCCTGTTACAGGTGAGCAAACAGAGCAAGTAGATTTATTAGTAAAAAGTGAAGGCGCTGAAATTGGATTACGATTTGCTGATGAGCAAAAGTTTAATTTATCGGCTGCACTTTGGTGGTTAACACTCGACTCAGAGCTCTTGTTTGTAGGTGATGCCGGTAATACAGAGCCAAGTGATGCATCAAAACGCTATGGCTTAGAAATGAGTGCTTATTACTGGATTAACGACAAATTTAGTATCGATTTAGAAGCCTCGTTTACACATTCTCGCTTAGATATAAATGGTGATAATAATTACATTGAAGGCGCTGTACCTGTTGTTGCCAGTACAGGCTTAAATTGGCATATAACACAACAATGGCAGTCATCAATTAGAGTTCGTCATATTGGCAAGCGCACATTAACCGACGATGGAAGTAAACGCTCAGACCCCTTAACGGTTGTTAATAGCTCAATAAGCTATAAGCAAACCCATTGGAAAGTAGACTTTGAATTACTTAACTTATTTAACAGTACCGACCATGATATTGACTACTATTATGCATCGCGTTTACCCGGTGAGACTGCACAAGGCGTTGAAGGTAATCATTTTCACCCAATAGAGCCAAGAACAGCGCGACTAACATTAAGCTTGTTATTTTAGTATTCATTGAGATTTACAGGGGTACTGTATATAAAAACAGTACCCCTGTAAAACATACCCCTAGCCAATAAGTAGCTTAGTAATTAATCCGATGCTTCGACAAGCTGGCTGATGTTACTCAACAATGCGAAGTTGATTTATTGAATTAACATCAACATGTGTTTGATAATAATATTTATTGGTTTTTCTTCCTTTACTTAAAAAGTCGATAGTTACCCGCTTTGCTTCACCTGTCACTTCAATTGTTTTATCAATAAAAAATGTGTCGGCTGGTTGTCCGTATTTTTCTTTGAGTTTATTAGCTACTTTTGAATCAATTGCAATGGTAATAGAGCGTCGATCACGATAGTCAGCTTCGGTATTTAAAAATACGTCACCATACTGAGAGCCCGCAGTTTTAATATAAAACTTAAATGTACCGCTAACACCTTGTGGCGCGCTCTGCTCCGAAAGAGCTATTAAATTCATATTAGCAGTAGTGCCTTCGCCAAGCGCCGGTAAGTGTTGTACAGAGCTGCAGGCACTAAGTGTTAATACACTTAAAAGAGTAAGGTATTTCAATATATAACATCCTTTTTTATAAGTAGATGTTAATTCTAGCATTTATAAATTTCAAGTTTCTATAAAAGAAACAAATTTAGCCCAATTAAGGGCTAAATAAATTATATTTTAAAAGTTTTCGTTAAGGAGCATTTCGCTGAGAAGGATCTGTTTTAAAGCTTTTTAACATTTGATGAGGATCTACATTTTGACTATGCTCTTTTGTAGCTTTTGCCCACCAAACCATCTGTGAAAAAGTACGATGAAAATAATTAAACCACGAAGATTGTTCTTGCCCAGTTTGTACACTGCCGTCATCATTAAAAACTTCTTGTGCTTTTGGTACGTGGATCATTGCAGATACAGGTAAGCAGCCAAGCTCAGATAAAAATGTGCGCATACTTATTGCAGCTCTTAATCCGCCCCATTGCCCAGCAGAATAAGTAACAATGGCACTGGGTTTGTACGAAAAGAGTGAACTACCAAAGTGATTAAGTAAGTCGCTCAGGGCTGGGCTCATACTATGGTTATACTCAGGGCTAATTATAACATAGCCATCAGCCGCTTTAATCTTGTCGGCTAAGGTGTTGAGCATAGAAGGCGC
The DNA here is from genome assembly GCF_900239935.1 of Pseudoalteromonas carrageenovora IAM 12662. Taxonomy (NCBI): domain Bacteria; kingdom Pseudomonadati; phylum Pseudomonadota; class Gammaproteobacteria; order Alteromonadales; family Pseudoalteromonadaceae; genus Pseudoalteromonas; species Pseudoalteromonas carrageenovora. The sequence goes on along the minus strand of NZ_LT965928.1, from coordinate 1,756,606 downwards.
CTTACCTTGTGCATACGCAAAGTGAGGCTTAAAAAGTTGCTCATTCGGATAATCAAGTGCATCTATTAGTTCAAACTCGTGCTCTGAATACTGCTCATTTAAACATTCAATACAGGCTTTAGCTACTCGCTCACCTAACCGAGCAGGCCTAGGAGGCGTGCTATCTCTTACAGTGCCTAAAAAAACTAAAAATTTCATCTCAACTCTCCATTTGTATTTTTATACAACAACACTACCCTAACATTTTTATTCGTTAATTTTATAAATTACAAAGTATTGATTGATATAAAACATAAAAATCACAACGCATAAATAAAATAAGAAGTATTTTATTATTATGGATACTTTTTCCATAGTGTTTACACATTTAGCCGTTAGTATGCCATTGTATATAAAGTACAAACTTATATTTAAAAGGATAAAGCATGAGCTTATTAAAATTTGGCAGCAAGGTTACAGCCCTCCTTACTTGCTCCCTAATACTAACAGGGTGTGATGAAGCAACAGACAAGCCAATTACCCCTACTAATATTGACTCAAATAGCCAATCGGCCACTCAACATTCGCTAAATTTATCAATGTTCAAAAAAGGTGCTTTTTTATCTGAGCCTAACATTGTTGATTGCGAAACAGCACAAGGCACTAAAACTAAGTGTTATGAGTTAATTACATCAGGCGCACCAGCAGGCAGAGAGCCTGGCCCATTTTGCCCGCGCACTACAACCGATGGTGCGGATGTGTCTGGCAGTTGGTTTAGCAAAGAAGGAACAGGCAATTTAGTAGATTTAACTGGCCAATTTATCCTAAAGCTAGATGAATATTACGGCGATGAAAAGTGGGTACTTTACGACACTAAAACAAATAAAATTAGATACACAGCAACTAAAGAATCTTGCTCAGGTGCAGCTCGTCCTGATGTTGAAGAGCAATATAAACAAAATTGTATTGAGTGTGAGCTTTCATACTTAGAAGATAATTTTTCATTAACGTATTTAATTCCTGTTACACCTATTCCTGCAAAAAGTTCAGGTCGCTTAAGAACGGTAGGTATAGCATTAGACGGTACCGAGCTATCTGGGCCTGCTCCAATTAATGCCATTTTGGGCAGTTATACAATTGCCGCATTTGATGATTGTGGTGGGCATATTAATTTACACCAAGGATATCACTACCATTCTACAACGGGCTGTACTAATTCTGATGATACAGAAGATGGCCACGCTCCTCTTATAGGTTACGCAATCGATGGTTATGGTATTTATGCAATGCGCGATGCAAGCGGTAAAGAAGAGTCACTTGATGAATGCCGAGGAAATACAGACGCTACCCGTGGTTATCATTATCATGCAGCAAGCCCTAGCGAAAACATGTTTATTGGTTGTTTACATGGCCAGTCCGTAAGACCCGCTGGAGGTCCACCGGGAGATCATCAAGGTCCGCCGCCAGGTAATAGTCCTGACAAACATTAAAGGAAGTAGTCATGTTTATAAAAAGTAGTTGTTTGTGCTTGTTTGGTATGAGTTTACTTGCAGCACCTACATTTTTAAATGCGCATTCAGGGCCGTTAAATGGTGTTGCAGTTAAAGCTTGCGCAAATAAAGTTAAATCTCAATCATGTAAATATGAAGGCAGCCATAATGATTTATATATAGGTAGCTGCCAATATATGGCTGATGATTTAATGTGTGTACGGAGTCAGCCAATTCAAAAAAATGATAAGGGAGTTTCCACCCCTATAAAAAGCCACACTCACGATAAAGAAAAGAGTGACTCAAAAACCCAACCTTAATAATACAATGTAAATCTAGGGCTTAATTTTAAAGGAAGCTTATATAAGCAGCACAATCGTTTTATTGTGCTGCTAACTTTTAACGATATTGATAGCTAAGACCAATACCACTGAACAACACATTTTTTAATGTTTAATCACCTACAAAGCGCTCAGCGTTTTTATTCAATGCCATGGTGTAGCTACTATATGCGTATACTTCAAGCTGCGTAATAACTTTATACGACACATTAGCTTTAAGCTTAAGGTTGTTAATACCGTTGTGGCCGTCACTTACATAGCCTGCGTTAAACCCAACCCCCGTTTGAAAATCAATGCTAACAGCTTCACTTACCTCATAGCCTTTACTAATTGCAAGCTCTATAAATGTACCTTGAGAATCAAACGAATAATATGCGCTGCTAGTAAGCTGAAATTTATTATCGTAAAAGTACGATAAATCTAAGCTAACCTCATTGTCATGAGCATTAGAGGCATTTTCACGTGTTCTTAAATGGTTGTAACCAATAAACATATCAACGGTATTAAATAACTGAGTTGCGTAAATAGCATTTAAGTTAAACTCGGTATAATCGCTATCAATACCCGTTGCAAGCCACGGAATAATAGCTATTGCATTATAATTAAATTCAGATGCGATTGAGGCAATACCTTTTCCCGCTAAATTGTCGCGGCCCTCACTGATATATCTGCTTTCCCAAAGTGGATGCACATGAAAATCAACACCGTCATCAATATACGTTGTACTAGCCTCATCGAGCTTAATATTTCCGCCTACACCTAATTCAGGTTCAAGTGCAGGTGCGTCTTGGGTCTGCGCTTTAACTAAAAAAGATGCACAAAGCATAGCTGTAAACAAAATACTCAATAGAGTTTTATTCATTTATATAACACCAAAAGCGAAAAAAATACGCGTAAAAAATAGTCGCACATAGTATTGCCCTTTATAAAAATGAGCAATAAAAATAAGCTATTTGTGGTTAGTAATTTGAGTATAAGAGTTGGGGGAAATTAGCGTTGATACATTTTCGTTCGCCATAATTTAAGGGTACCAAATAAGTAAAATAACCCATAAATACAGCATATTATCGAGCTTATAATCCAAAACTTAATAGAGTTGTGGTGAATTATTTGGCTTGTAGTTAAAAAAGGAATGATTAAACCCGCAATACCGCGCACTAAATAAATTGCGGTGATTAATACCAAAGCTGTTTTTAAAAGTGGCAGTTTTAAAATGACGCCTGCACCAGAGAGCGCATATAAGCCCCAAAGAGCAATAATAACTGCAATAGCTAAAGTCACATAAGTAGGATAGGTACTTCCCTGCTCTGCCAGTTGAGCCATTTGTTCACCAGCACCAAAAAAGCGATACCAGTCAGGCCCGCCAAAAATACACGCTACATGTAAAAGCGAGGCAATAAAGCTCAAAGCACTTGCTGCAATCAAAAATCTATTTTGTTTCATGTGGTTTGTATAAGTTAGTGGCTAATATAAGCAATAAAGCCAATTAACAGCACATAAAAGCTAAACCCGAGTAAGCAAATTAAGTAAACATCTTTGGCTTTATTCGCCTTAAACGATACATAATCGGTAATTTCGCTTTTAAACTTACCAAAGGTAACTATTTTCAGAATAGCGCAACCTGTTGAGTAAATTAAAAAACCTAAAATTGTCTCTATCATTAACCAAATAAACAAATCAAATGCCAAACTCATAACGTTCATCCATTAAACACTGTAAAAATAGCCTATCAAATATTTATTCATTTACAAATCTATTACCATAATTAAGATGTAACAATAAATTTGGTTAAACCTATTAACTGCCCTGATTCAGTTACTACCTTTACTTGCCACTTACCCGTTGCATCACTTGGGAAGTTTACTTTGTGTGTCCACGCTCTATAACCTTGCTCACGCCCGCCATTAATATTTAGGGTAATTCTATCGACCTCTTTTTTATTGTGTATCCACACATGAAATATTTTTTCGTTTAAACCCCGTGGTGCTTTAACCGCAGTCCAGCTGTATAAACCTTCACGGTGTAAGGTGTGTAAATCAAGCGTTTTAATACTACCTACAGGCTTTTTATGTTGTAAGTCGACTTTGTGCGCTAAGGTAATATCGGTTAATCTAAGGGCTGCCGGTGGCACAAAGCTGCGTAACTGCCAAACGCTGGCACTAAAAGCACATAAAATTAAAACTAAAATAGGAAAACGCCACCAGCGTGCATTAGGCATTAAATTGTTTAAACTCGGCAATGTAACAATAACAGCCGTAATTAGAGCAATTACCAAACTTTGGCTAGTCGTCAGGTTCAATAAAATGGGCAGTGTTACAAGCAATACAACAAATAACGCAAAGTTATGAAACACGCTAAATAGTGTCCGGTTTCTAGCTAATTTTTTGTAATAAAGCGGGTCGATAACCGACACTACGGCACACAAAACAATAAGGGATGTAAAAATTGCTTGTGGATGATCCCATTGCGTAACCGCTAAAAAAAAGGGTAACGCAAAAAATAAGCTCTCTTGTTGCACCATTTGCAGTGCAAAACGCATTACATTTGGCGATACCGCTACACCAAACCTCTCTTCTACTTTTTCGCGAAGCCAATTATCTATAATTAGCCAAAGCCAGCTTATTAATAACACAATAGCAATAACCTGCGAAAACGACTCTTTCCTGTCAACCATGACATAGCTTGCTACACCAGAGCAAAACGCCATCACAGCTAATAACCCAGGGCGCTTTTGCATTGCAGCTATAAACTGGGTGATAAGGTTTTTTAATTTATTCATCTATTTACTTATGCGTACACAATGTAGTTAATTATTAGGAAGTTAGTAAACGAGTGTAACTAAGTGTAGATGAACAACAGATAGATAACCTGACTTTTTACACATTACATAGTTTATAAAACAGAGCCCTGAATATTACTCATACCGAACATGAAATTAACGCAACAAAACCATCTAGACATCTAAACCGCTATAAATACTCACCCTATCAGCTAACTTACATACCTGATTTCAGCCTATCTTATGTGCGAACGCTGAGCCATATTTTATTAATGAATCAAACTCATGTTTCATGTGAAATTATACCGTTTTTATTTAAGGCACAATTTACGTATAAATTACTCATCGAACAGCGCTTAGCTAGCCTCTAGTTTATAGCTAAGCAGCAGCCACTTTTAAAAACAATGGCTTTGCCTTTAAATAAAAATTGGATACCAACATCATGAGTAAAAACTTAACCTTTAATATTAAAAGTCAGCGCCTTGATGAGCACTATACGCCATCAACAAATACTCGTATTACAACTAACTTTGCAAACTTAGCTCGTGGCGAGCACCGTCAATCTAATTTGCGCAAAGCACTTAACATGATCAATAACCGCTTTAATACGCTAGCTAATTGGGATAACCCAACGGCAGATCGTTATTCAATCGAACTCGAAATTATTTCAGTTGATATTGCTTTAGATGAAAACAGCCAAAGCTTTCCATCAATAGAAATACTTAAAACCAACATAGTAGATAACAAAACAAACAAATGCATAGAAGGCATTGTTGGTAACAACTTTTCGTCTTACGTGCGTGACTACGACTTTAGCGTACTCCTACAGCAACATAATAAAGATAAACCACAGTTTTGTATTCCTGATAATTTTGGTGAGCTGCATGGTAAGTTGTTTCAATCGTTCGTGAGCTCAAATACATATAAGCAAAACTTTAGAAAGCCACCAGTAATATGCCTAAGCGTGTCTGATAACAAAACTTACCACCGCACAGCAAACGAGCACCCTATTTTAGGTATTGAGTACCAACCAAACGAATCTTCACTCACAGAGCAATACTTTAAAAAAATGGGCTTACAGGTTCGTTACTTTATGCCTGCAAATAGCGCTGCGCCTTTTGCATTGTTTTTCTTTGGGGATTTACTTAATGATTACACCAACCTTGAGCTAATAAGCACAATTAGCACCATGGAAACGTTTCAAAAAATTTATCGCCCAGAAATTTACAACGCAAATGCTACTGCTGGTAAAGCTTACAAACCTAATTTAAAAAATGCTGACCATTCACTCACACAGATTATTTACGATAGAGATGAGCGCAGTAGATTAGCTGCAGAGCAAGGTAAGTTTGCCGAAGAGCACTTTATAAAACCATACCAATCGGCGCTTGAGCAATTTACAACGGTAAACATCTAAATTTAATTAAATTATACGGTATCACTTATTATGAAAACTTTATTACCTACATCTACAGCAGGCAGTTTACCAAAGCCATTATGGCTTGCAGAGCCAGAAACCCTTTGGTCACCTTGGAAGTTGCAAGCAGATGAATTAACCCAAGGCAAACACGACGCCCTACGCTTATCATTATTCGACCAGCAGCAAGCAGGCATTGATATAGTAAGTGATGGTGAGCAAACACGTCAGCATTTTGTAACTACATTTATAGAGCACCTCAACGGTGTTGATTTTGAAAAACGTAAAACGGTAAAAATACGTGACCGTTACGACGCCAGTGTACCAAGCGTAGTGGGCCCTGTTAGCCGCCAAAAACCAGTGTTTGTACAAGACGCTAAGTTTTTACGTTCGCAAACTAACCAACCTATTAAATGGGCGTTACCTGGCCCAATGACCATGATAGACACACTGTATGACGACCATTACAAAAGCCGCGAAAAACTAGCCTGGGAATTTGCCATAATCCTTAATCAAGAAGCAAAAGAGCTAGAAGCCGCAGGCGTTGATATTATCCAATTTGATGAGCCCGCTTTTAATGTATTTTTTGATGAAGTAAACGATTGGGGCATTGCCTGTTTAGAGCGCGCAATTGAAGGGTTAAAATGCGAAACTGCTGTGCATATTTGTTATGGCTACGGCATTAAAGCCAACACCGATTGGAAAAAAACACTCGGAAGCGAATGGCGCCAGTACGAAGAAGCCTTTCCTAAATTACAGCAATCAAATATTGATATTATCTCACTAGAGTGCCACAACTCGCACGTGCCTATGGATTTACTAGAACTCATTCGCGGTAAAAAAGTAATGGTAGGAGCTATTGATGTTGCCAGCAATGAAATAGAAACACCTGAAGAGGTAGCCGCCACTTTACGCAAAGCCCTACAGTTTGTAGACGCTGATAAACTCTATCCATGTACAAACTGCGGCATGGCTCCGCTTTCTCATGAAGTTGCAAATGGTAAGCTCAATGCACTAAGTAAAGGTGCTGAAATAGTAAGAAAAGAGCTAGTAAAACAAAATAGTAATATTTAAATCAAAAATTGCTCCATTGTGTTTAAAGCAAGTAATAAACACAATGGATAAAATTAGTTGACCACTACAATATGGTTACTTTAAAAAAAGTTTGAATAGCTTAACTAATTAATCAAATTACAGGGTTATGAAAATGTTTTCTTAAACTTTTTCTTAATCTTTTTAATTAATTTAGGTTTTTGCTCGGGAATTAACTGGCTTGATAAATTAAATTCAGAGCAAAAACGATCTGCCCACTCTTCATTTAACTTATTACTTTGTTTACTTGTAACTTGCTCTTTAGGAATATCTTCGTTGTTAACGCTGATCCCCATAAAGTCAGCAATTTCAGAAATAGTATTATTTAAGTTGTCCTTAACATTATCAAAGTTCATTTCTATATATTTACAGTCACTAGCTGCTAAAGCATATCGCCAAGAAGAGTTGTTTTTTATTATATTTTTAAGACTTTCATCAATGCTTGAATAATCATATTCAGGGTTTTCTGTCATAGGTTGCTGCCCAGAAATCCACACCCCAGTTTGACTGGCAATTGATAAAGAGACTGCTTGGTTTAATACGTTTTCCCTCGTTAATAAAACATAATATGCATCTGGAAAATATTTAACTAAATTCTCAAACCCACCAAACTGTTCAATATGCTGATAGTGGAGTTTAATTCCAAAAACCCCATTTGGTGATGTTCTTCTTTGCTGAAGTTCATCAATGACTTCAAAAAAATCATCTATCTTTAATTTTTCTTTCCATTTATTTAGGTTTGCAGGGTTTGCATATTCCAGAGGAAAACCGAAGGAATTAGTATTATGTAACGCATGGCCAAGCATATGACTTCCACAACGCTCTGTAGAAGCGATAATCAAAACCTTAGACGGCTTAGAAACTCTTGGGTAATCATGCTTTTCTAAAAATTGTTCCTTATACAAGTGCATAAACATATCCTTTGTTATTTAGTAAAAATAGTAATAAAGCATTAAAAATTCTACACGTATAAATTATGCTTGTAAATATAGAAAATTTTACCAAACCAACCATGCAAGCTTAAACAATTGATATTTAAGAATATAAAAAGTTCAAAAAACAAACAAACAATAGGATATTAACTTTATTTCTGTCTAAGCACTTTAATTTAAAAGTTATACAACCTTCAACTAAGTTAAAGAATAATTATGTACATATTTAAAATTCAATTAATCATAACTAGCTCTTTAAAAGCTCAAGCGTATGATTCTCAAAATCTATAACGCATTTGTGCTGACTAAAAAAAGGCGAGCCAAGTAAACCATGTACCCCCTCTTCTCCACCTGCAACTTGAACATGGTCAAGATTTAACGATACAAAGCTCGGGTTTTTATATACAATGCCAGCTAATTCAATTTCTGAAACCTCAATATTTCCCATTACATGCTCAGGTGTACCTAAACCCGCTGCATTTTCATCACTGAGTGTTTCTATGATGTTTAAATCATTAAGGCAGCTCTTATCTAAAACAGACGAGCCTGCGGCTGTATCTAAAATTAAGCGCAAAGGCTTGCCATTAATTTTAGCATTAACAATTTGGTGTCCTGTTTCTGACATTTCAAATTTAATGATTGCTTTTTTAAATACTGGATTCATATACATTCCTTGTTTTCTATTTAGATTTAAAATAGCTAAAATCTTTTTAGCCCTCTTTTTATCATCACACACATGCTGCTAAATCGTTACAATTGAGTAAATCAGTCGGGTTGGCAGAATCGTTGGAATAAACAGCAATGTCAATTTTTACATATATCAAATATTACCACGAGGTTTCAATAGAAACTTATTTACATCAAATTTCGGTAATAAAAATTCAAACCTACAAATCATATAAAAAATAGAAAAAATTAGTATAATTAAAGCGTTAGAAATATCGTACTGTTTGTAAAGAACGTACAACACACTATTTCCGTAACAAAACAAAACCAAGGAAGAACGACTAACTACAAGTATCGGTTCAAAAAATAAACCTTTTAAATTTTTAGCAAAAAATAAAGATAATTCAATTACTATTAAAGACATAAAAGCTGAAAAAACAAAATATTCAAAGGCGTTTGAGTTTCGAAATTTCATACTTGAGAAATCTTTAAATGAAGCGGGAAGAATTAAAATCGTAATTAATGATAATATCATTATTAAAAGTATATATTTATTGTTGAACAAACTATTTCCATGAAACGTTTTCGCTATATAGACACCTAAAAAAACAAAAATTAATGAATGTAAAATTGATGGGCCAGCTATTACATTGCCACCTCCATACAATAGTGTTGAAATATACACTCCATACGGTATAAAGTCTAAAGACGGTAAAGGAATAAAATAGATTAGTATGTGAGGAATCATTATTATTGGGATTAGAAAAAGACGATATTGTGAATTTAGCAGCATTAGTAAGTAAGGTGATATAAAAAATAATATAGCATAAAAACGTAAAATATCAGTAAAAGGTGTAGAGCTCAAAAATAAGGTCAACCTGATAAAATATATAAAACTAAAATCGTTTACATAAGCCCAAATACTACAAGTAAAAAAATAAAGTAGATAACATTGTAAGGACCTTCCCCACAATTTAGTTTTTACATAATAAAAATCGTTCTTTACTATTTTCGGATAATATAACAAGTACAAAAAGAAACCAAATACAACAATAAAAGTAGGAGTTGAACTACGTACTAATAAATTAACTTCCATTGCTGGACTATAATTGAGAGCAGTAAAAGTGTGGGAAAGCATAGCTAACAAAATAGCGATTCCTCTAGCAATATCAAAACCTACTATTCTCTTTTTTTTTATAGTGGTCACTCTCATCTCCTTGAGAAAAATATCAATGTAAATTTGAATTTATTTTATGTGTAGATTCTAAAATTAACATTCAGAAAAAATATGCTTCGAGCTCAATTCTACTCACTAAGTGCTTAACATTCTTGTCAAAGACATTAATTTCAACCCATCTACATTAATAGTATATTTACAATATTGACTTCAATATAAATTCATACTTTTTATAAAAAAGTTATCTATAAATTTTTTATGAGATTAAACAGCAGCGGTGAAAGAATTAACTTTATTCCTTGTATTAATTTAACTATACCTCTCTCAATATGAACGCTAGATAAACCAATTGTTACAATGCATAGTTTTGTTAATTGTTTTTAATTTTAATAGAAAAGTCACTTTGATATCTTTGGTGTATCTTCCAAATTAGAAAACTTTCATAGCAGTTCAAAATTAAGAAAATTATTGTTTAAACATTCAGGAAAAAATGAATAGGAATGGATGGTACGAAAAGCAAACCTATTTTGTCATTAAAAGCTCAAGTATGCCTCTCAAAATTTATAACTGCATTGCACTCACTAAAAAAAGGGGAGCCAAATAAACCATGCCCCCTTCTCTCCAGCGGCTACTTGCAGGTAGTCAAGATTTAACGATAAAAAGCTCGGCTTTTTATAAAGAACGCTAGCTAATTCAATTTCTGAAACCCCAATATTTCCCATTGCATGCTCAGATGTACCCAAACCCGCTGCATTTTCATCACTTAGTGTTTCTATAATATTTAGTCATTAAGGGAGGCTTTATCTAAAACAGACGATCCTGCGGCTGTATCTAAAATTAAGCGTAAAGGCTTGCCATTAATTTTAGCATTAACAATTTAGTGTCCTGTTTCTGATATTTCAAATTTAATGATTGCTTTTTTTACATACTGGATTCATATACATTGCTTGTTTTCTAATTAGATTTAAAATAGATGCAAATTACTAGAGTGCTCACGCTGTACTTACATCAACTAATAAAAAATTAATCGCATAACACATTGTTTAATATTTAGATTAAGCTATTTATCTAAAAAACAGAACTAAACCGTAACAAACAAAAAGTGCCGTAAATTTGCCAATCAGGTTCAGAATTTATTTTTTATTCTTGGGTCACTTTCATTTCATCTAATAAATAAGTCATTAGTAATCTTAAACCTGAATTACACGCATGAAAATAACTGCAAGATTGCAGTTTTAATATTTACTGAATGGTTTTTAATTTATGCGAGTAGTTTTTCGCAGTTGCTAATATTTGAACGTCGTTTGCGCTTTAAATTTTCTCAGTAACTCACTTGTGAGGTGAGATTGCCTAATGCACTATGAAAGAATCGACCTGTGCGGTTATCTTCTTTACTAGCTCTGCGACCAATGTCTTCATTTCTGATTTCGGATAATTCACGCATAAACCAGATGATAATTGCTGAGCGTTCTCAATATTGTTTAACAGTTTGATTGAAAAAGATGAGCTCAACTTTACTTAGCTTTTCAGCTTGTACATATTTTTGCGTTAGCAATGTGCCTTTACAGAGTTTATGCCAGCGAATAACAATCGCTTTATCATTCAGCCAATTTGTTTTTTATCATCTACATACAGCACTAAATGGGTGTGATTACTCATTACGGCATAAACACACACGTCGATACAAAATACCTTAGCTAATTCAAGTAACTTATCTTCAACCCACCCTCTGCGATGCTCGTAAGATTGACCAGTAAAACTGGTCTTCGCTACATAAAAATGCACGTCACACGCAACGTGAAATACAGTGATAGTATTTTGTATCAACCAAACTTATGTGACGTTTCTTGCGATAGCCATATGACACTCTGCTTATTTTTCACACTAAGCAAAAGCTAGCCTCTAATTGAGTAAAGTGCAAAATTTAAGGTGGGTGCCTTATTTGTTTTGTTTTTTTGCTCATCATACTGAGCTACTGTTCATATATTGTAAATTTTAGTTTTCATCTTGTAATTCTAGGTCTGTTATCGTTACGGATGTCTCACCGTAATTCTTAGCTCTTACTTTCATTAACTCCTTTAACCTGGTTATTTCTTTAGGTGAAAGTCTGAACTCTCCACCTGTGTTCGCATCTTTAGTGACTTTATCGGTCAATGCATAATTTCTTGACATTCCTATTGAAGCTGCTGAGTTAGTAGACATGGCACCACCGAAGACTCTTTTACTTCCAAATAGATCAGCAATTGCCCAATTATTTATAATGGGCTCAATTTTATCCGACTTATTTATTATTTCTTGGGTTGTTTCATCAGCAAATTGCAACAGATGAAGTTTGAGGTCATTGCTAAAATTAGGAAAATAATCAGCATTTCTCGCATAATAACTAGAGACCTCTAAACTATTTAGAGAATCAATGTTTGTACCTCTATTTGAATTGACAAAATCTGTTGCATTATTTTTTAATAACTTATATACATTTTTACCTGAAAAGGCTTTTTTATTGATATTTGGGCTGCCGATATACCCTTGATATAATCCATAAATGATTAAAGGTTCTTTACTATAGTTTTTATCTAAAATCCCATACTGTATGTCACTGAGGCTCAACTGAAGACTACCAATATTTACTAGCTTTTTATCCAATAGTGAGTCAGGACCAGTTAATATTTTTTCTAAACCAACTATTGGATACCGCTTAACAATTTCGTTAATTAAAGTAATGTTATAAAGATTAAGCCAATAGGCCAATTGCTCTTGTCTCGAATATAAATTAAGGCTTTTTTTGTCAGGCAATGATTCTAAATATTTTTTAACATCATTGACTAAACTTTTTTGTTTAGGAGATTTTATCAACTCATATGTGAATCTGTTACTTTCATTATGGGTAGCTCTGGGGAAAACATTTCTTAACTTAGTACCTATCGGGGGTTTATCAAGTTTAGCATTTATTCTTCTGGATGGCCCCATATCAAGAACATTCGATTCTAATAATATGTTCACAGGTTCAAAGTTTATTAATAACTTAGATTTAGGTGAATAACCGCTAAATTGAGGGTAGGCTTTATCTTCAGCAAGAAGATATTTTGGGGCACTTAAAAGCAAGAACAAACAACTAAACTTGATCAATAAACTAACTAATTTAAATAAACTCATAAAAAATCCTTATTTTAGTAGAATAGCTCACATTCTTCATGAGCAACATAACGAGTCTGTAGATTAACTCGTTTTTATTTATTTTTATTGATAAACAAACCATAGCTGAGTTTCTATTTTCGTTCAATTGACTGCTGTAATTTTACGCAGAATATAAAAAAGTGTTTGAAATTGTTTTAATTGGCGTTCTGGAAGGGGTTGCGGCTGGTTGAGTAGCTTTAATTTAGAGTAAAAGGGCTTACCCTTCTTAATGCATCGTGTTTTGCAACTTTTCTATTTTATGAACAAGGCAATACAGTTGCTACACAATAAAGTAAAGGCATTCACTTTCATCTGACCTCGTAAGGTCAGATTTTTTATCCCTTTATTCACCATAATATTTCGCTTTTTACTTAAAGGGAAGCCGGTTCAATACAGACTAGTCGTTTGCCATTATTTAATCGAGAAAGTGGCGTGTCTCAATGTATACGAATGATACGAGGTGGACGGCCAAGAAATAGAACCGCAATATATATGGCAATGATGTCAGCTACCCTATGTAACCCTAAATTTAAAGCTATTTATCATCGGCTAGTCACGGCAGGGAAACCTAAAAAAGTAGCTATTATTGCCTGTATAAGAAAGCTTATAGTAAGCAGAACCAAACTTGACACCCTCTTTTATTTACAAATAAAATGTACCAATAAATTTACCAATCAGATTAAGAATTTATCTTTTATTGCTCGGTCACTTTTCATTTCATCTAATAAATAAGTCATTAGCATTCTTAGATCTAAATTTCATACATGAAAATAACTGCAGGATTGCAGTTTTAACTTTTACTTAGTGGTTTCTGATTTAAGCGAGTAGCTTTTCGCAGTTGCTAATATTTGAACGCCGTTTGCGCTTCAAATTTTCACAGTAACTTATTTGTGAAGTGGGTCTGCCTTCTGCACCATGAAATACGCGTGTAAATTGTGTGGTGAGTTTTAACCAGTTTTCAAAGTGACATATCAACGTTTATTGGCGGCAGGGAAACCCTAAAAAGTAGCCATCATCGCCTGTATTAGAAAGATGATTGTGATATTAAATTCGATGCTAAGAGACGGTGTAATGTGGGAAGCGCCAAAAGTTAATAATTAACGATTGACGCCATAGTCTCTTGTTAGTTTGTTGTTAACCTAAAAACGTATCAGCACAGGTTTGAAAAACTACTACAGCAATTATTGTTTTTACAAATAAAGTTTTTTAGAACCCACCCTTTATCATCGAAAATATACCCAGCCCCCCCAGCAAAAACCTCATATGAATAGACTTCCTTATTCATTATTAATTCCCCTGAATATTTACAAGGCATAATAATTGACTCTCCATGAGCTTCTTCATTACTGACTTCCTCGGCTGTTTGGAAGTACAAAGTAATTTCGCTTTCTGTCAATTGAAAGCTATCACAAACCTTAGATCCCTGCTTGGTGATATCGACAACTTTTGCTGTAGTCAATATTTGAATTTTATTTTCATGATTAGAGGCACAAGATGTAATAAAAAAAACAGCACCTATACAAATAATATTTTTTATCATGGAGCAAACCCAACTTTTAAGTATTGAAGCAACTGGATTCCTTCTGCCTTCTTTTTCCTAGCAATTACACCATGTGCGTAAACATCTTTATTTAAATTTAAAGAGAACTCCTTTATTAATATATCCACTAATAGCTTTAATGATTTAAATTGTTCATTTGTTGGTCGTTCAAAGGTATTTGTAGCTTTGTTAAATCGACCTACGACCTCAATTCCTAATGAGTCATTATTTGATGGATAACGAAGAGGGTAAGCTTTTGCTAACTCATGCCTAGATACATTTTTTACTCTTTTGGAAAATGAAAACCCTTTCTGATGAAGTAAACTATTAACGGTTTTTAATTCTTTAGGGTCACATGACTTTTCGTCGGTACACCGAGAATATAAGATACCAACATGCCAACAGAGTTTTTCTAAACTAGCTGTTTGGTATATTGTTCCATCATTAGCAATTAAAAAATGAGCTCCAGTTTTTTGCCCCGCTGCATAACCATTCAAGGATGAAGTAGCACTCGAACCTGCAGTTCGATGAAGTACTATAGATGTTACGTTGTTAATATTTCCATGCTCAATAGAGTTGTATCGCTTGGCTGTTATACGCTTATCTACGATTATTCCATTTGTAACTGTTGTCATTAAAGTTCCTTTTAAATTGTGTTTATAAAATATCAAAATTTACATGTTAGCTTGAAAACAAACTAGACATAATGACTCCCACACGGTGTTAGCCTCCGCTTTTCGTGGGTTAGCTTAATTCAAAGCCAGAG